>JAGQLJ010000094.1:4729-5576 GCA_020429495.1 Candidatus Dojkabacteria bacterium | reverse complement strand
TTTCTAGATATCCATTTGTTATTCCAGGGCAAAATAAAACTCCTCATGAGTTAATAAATAAGGAAGATGGGCAAACTTGTATAGATATTGCAGAAGATGTTCATAAAACAATCACTGACTTTATCGAGAATCATACTTCCCAAAATGATAAAGACTTAATTCTAGATGATTATTACTTTAAAGGTGAGGAAGTGCAGAAAAGAATAAATGATATTGTTGAAAAGATTAAAGATTGCGAAAAATTGAATGTAGAAAAAATAATTTTATTTGGAAGTTTTGCAAGAGAGCTTGCAAGACCAAAAACTTCAACGATGGATATTTTAGTTGTAGCTGATACTGAATTGCCATTTATAGAAAGAATTCAATACGTAAGGGAGATAACAAGAGGTGCAGAACCAATTATTGAGCCACTTGTTTATACACCTGCAGAATTTAAAGAACTAGTAGAAGAGGAGGGTGAAGGCTTTTTAGAGAGCGCTTTAGATGAGGGTAAAGTTTTGTTTGAGAAATAACTACCTACAAGATTTCGTCCCGACTGGATTCTTCGCTTCGCTCAGAATAACTATCTTGCAATTCTCACTGAAACTTAACAAGATCCCCCTTCGCATAAATGCTTCATGAGATCTCTCACTACGTTCGAGATAACTATCTTGCAATTTTCGCAACGAAGCAGATGCTTCGCTGCTCAAATGCAATCTAGTTACTTCGCTTCCTCAGTAGCCCTTACCTCTCTAATTACATTAACCTTAATCACACCTGGGTAAGATTGTGATTCTTCGATTTCTTTTGCAATATCATGTGCCATTACTTTTGTTCCACTATCGTCAACATCTTCAGGTTTAACAAT
>JAGQLJ010000094.1:0-4614 GCA_020429495.1 Candidatus Dojkabacteria bacterium | reverse complement strand
TAGCTCCTGGTCTTGCTCCAGAAATTGCATCTGCAATTCTTACAACTTCTGCTTCAATATATTTTGAATCAATATCAAAGTGGTGAGCCTCAATTGCATTTGCTAATCTTTCATTATCTTTAAAGTACTTTCGGGCAATCTCTGCAGAAATATGATGGTGTTGTTTTCCTTCTTGAGGCATTACTTTTCCAAGATCGTGAAGCAAACATGCAAGTTTTGAAATCTCAACATCTGCTCCAATTTCTTTAGCAATGTATTCACCAAGTTTTACAACTTCTAGTGTATGCTTAACAAGATTTTGACCGTAGCTAAATCTATATTTAAATCTACCAAGCATCATAATAATTTCATCTGGAAGATTATTGATTCCAGCTTCATAAGCCATATCTTCTCCAGTTTTTTTAATTTCTTTTAGAATATCTTTCTTTACTTTTTCAATTGTTTCTTCAATTGCTGCAGGATTTATTTTTCCTGTAGAAACTAGCTTATTCATTGCAATTGCTGCAACTTCTCGTCTAATTGGGTCAAAGCAAGAAATTGTAATTTCTGTTGGAGACTCGTCAATAATCACATCAACACCAGTTATTCTTTCAAATGCTCTAACATTTCTACCACTTTTACCGATGATTCTACTTTTCATAGATTCATCTTGAATATCAATTGTAGTAGTTGTTGTGTCTGCAACATAATCAACTGCACTTTGTTGCATTGCTTCCAAAAGAATTTTCTGAGCTTTTTCTTCAGAGCTTTCTTCAATTTGTTTTTCTGACTCTCTTATTTTTGATGCAGTCCAATCTTGAAGTTCTTTTTCAACTTTCTTTTTAAGTTCTTTCTCAGCTTCTTCTTTGCTTAACTTAGCAATTTCTTCAAGCTTTGTTCCAAGTTCATCTTGAGTTTTTCTGATTTCTTCTTTTCTTTCTTGAAGTTCTTTTTCTTTTACTTCTAGAGAATCAAATCTATCATCAAGATTTTTAGACCTATCAATTAACTTTTTTTCTCTTTCGTTAACAACTTTCTCTTGTTCTACTAGTTGTTTCCTCAAAGTTTCTGAAGCATTTTGAGCATCTTTTTCAATTTCAGATGCTTTTTTCTCTGCTTCAATTATTTTCTCCTTGGCAAGATTGCTAGCTTTCTCAATAGCCTCTAATTCAGATAACTGTGACTGTGGACCTTCTGTTTTTTGAGATTGCAGAAAGAAATAACCAGCAGCAGCTGTGACTACAAGAAGTAACAAACCAAGGATCACAGATAAAGGATCCATATGTTTTTACTAATAAATATTACTTTTGGGAAATAACAAGGAATCTACGTCTTGCTGAAAAGCTATTCAGGTTATGTTTTTCTTTAAATAAAATCCAATTCAATCTAATCAATAATTTCTACCTAAATATAATTAATAACGTATCCTATTATTTCCTATAATTTGACCGTTAATTATATCATATATGACTAAATCAAAAATAACCAGGGGTTTAAAAAAGGTAGTGTGGGTAAGAATATTAAGAGACCCGGTTTGGATCAAAGTACTCTCCATTTCTTATTACACCTTTTTTAACAAGTGCATCTTGCATTTGTTTAATTTGAATATCTTTATGTTGTAATAATTTCTTTAAATGCTCTTGCATAGCATGCATATCCTTCACTCTAGCTTGCAATTGCTTTAATTCTGCCTCCATTTTTCCAGTTTTTGTCCTTAATTCTTCAGCATCTTCAGCATCTTTTACTAACTTTTCATGATCTGGTGATTCAATAATCTTTTTTATAAGTTTATCTTTTGATATTCCTGTGTTTAAATATTGATTTAAATCTGGTTGACTTGGTTCTTTACCCAGTAATTTTTTATAGTTATCAATAATCATTGTTTTCCTTTGGTCTCTATCCATCATCATTCCATCACCATCATCACTACTATCATCCTCCTCTTCCATTGCAAATGGATCGTCATTTTTTGCAAAAGGATTATTAAAATTAGGGAAAGAAGAACCAATAGCTCCAAATGGATTATTTCCTTTTTTCTTTTCAACTTTGAATAGAGTAGGTGGATTATCAATATACTTCTTTATTGCTAGAACGAAAGTTTTAGCTAGCTCATCTAACTTAGCTTCATCTTTAAGAATTTTATAGTCTTCCTCATTATCTATATATAAAAGCTCAAAGGCAGCAGATATAGGATTTGTTTGATTTAAAATCAATAAAGATCCGAGTTCATGGTCAAATTCACTATGTACTCCTTGGCTTTCGTACTTTGATTTGTCAATTAATTCATCTTGAACAATTTCTGCAAATTTCTTTGCGTTATTTTTCTCTTCGTCTTTACCAGCATACCAACCCTCAATACCTCTTTTACCACCATCATTAACATGAACTTCAATAAATACATCACCTTTTTCTTCTGTATACCCAGTTTTATTTATCCAATCAATTCGATCAAGAAGTTGCAAATCTACAGGAACAGCAGAATGTTCAATATTTTGTTCTTTCAAATGTTTTACACACTTTTCTAGAATTTTTCGAGTCAAGTCAAACTCACGAAGATCTTTATAAATAGACCCTGGGCTCATACTTGTGTGTGCTGCTGATATTACTAATCTAGGTTTAGACATTCTTATATATTTACTAAGTTGATTTTATATTATTCTGATTAATTAGTCGATTATACTACCTTTATGTACAGCTTGCCTTACTTGCATATTTTATAGAGAAGTTTATAAAATCTGAAAGATCTACGCTACCAGAAGAATTTGCATCAATACTTCCACAGCTTGAATAAGATTCTGCAGCATCACAACTAAATCTATAATATTTTCTGAAGCTAATAAAATCTATATATTCAAGAGTTCCATTCCGATCATAATCAATATCCGGACATGTTTCACTTCTTGGTGAATTTATTAATGCAGATGCACCACCACCTGAGCTTATACCACCAGACTTATCTAAACTACATATTTCTTGTAAAGATTCTGCAGGGACAGTGCAATTAGATGGAGAGGTTTGCGTAGCTGTTCTTGTTTTTATTCCATCAATACATTGTCCAAATTCACTATATTCAATTGAATCACATTGAATAAAAGATGAAATTGTAATATCACCAATTGAATAGACCCCATCAGAATTTAGAGGATCGCTTGATCCATTATCTTGGTTATATAATTTTAGATCATTTCGGCCACTTTGTTCTATTACTAATGAAACTGAATAATCTCCTGAAGGTATTGAGCTAGGGATAGAAATATTATCTGCAAATATGACAGGTGTATCAACATTATTAATCCGATTGGTTGTTGGCAGAACATCTTTTAAATCTACAGAATTTAAATTTACAGTAAAGTTTTGGCTTGTATTATTTTTATTTGTAAAAGTAAGTTTCGGAGTCCAATTTTCGTATGTTGGTGCATTACCTAAATTAGACCAGCTTGTCTCTATAATTGCTGATCCGCCAATATACGGACTTGTCAATAGTTTCAAGTTGTCTAAAGCATATTTATAACCAAGGCTATATCCAAGATTATTAAAGTCTGTTTTTTGTTGACTATTTAAGTTGCTCCATTTCTCTGTATTACCATTTCCAATTGTTGTTGTATGAATTGATTGTGCCTCTTGCATTGCCTGATAGTAAGTTGATGTTGTATCTATTGAGCTACCAGGTGCCCAAAATTCTCCAAGGACAGGTGCAACCTTCCACTGATCTTTTATTGAGTTAAATAAAGAGTAGTGTCTAAAAGAATCTCCATATGTTGCATACATTTTTTTCTGCCCATAACCATCTAACCTAAAGCCAATGCTATAACCAGATTCATTTGGAGACATTGCCAGAGCGTAATCAAATGCTGGTTTTTGGCCATCTCTCATTACTAGTTGCGTATGTTTAAAATAATCTGTATACATATCAACATATTGCTTTGCAACAGCATCTGATACTGTATCTGCACAAGCGCAATTCCATTCTCCAAATCTTCCAAAGATTCCTAGATCAATCCAAGCAATTTTAGGGTTACCATCAAATTCTGCAGCCATTGCTTGAGCTAAAGCTCTTCCTCTTTCTATTAAATATGGATCGTCCCAATCAGGTACATTTGTATATGAAGCAGAGCAGGAGTTTGAGCAAGACATTGTACTGCTGGATAAATATGAGGGTAGATTATTATCCGAACTTTTCATAGCTCTCATTCTAAATGCAAATTTTTGTCCTGGAGCTAGCTTATTTATTTCATTTTGGATTACTGAAAAATCGTATACTCCTGGGGAACTTTCCACCTGATCCCATTCAAATCGTTTGTAAACATCAACTGAATCAACAAAGTTTGGATTACTATCATTATCAAACCAAGTATGAAGACCAGTAAGAGGATTATATGTTTTTTGATTTAAATCAGAAATTTTTGCGGGTGAAAAATTATATGCAAAAGTTTGTGTACTGTCTTGATCAACAAGTCGATAAGACATCTCTAGCTGGGGTTTTGTTTTGCCTGTAGCTTCTTTTGAAAATATTTCTAAAGGTTCACTTCTAAAATCTCTATAACTTTCTAGAGCAATTGTAAATTCATAACCCATTAGATCTTTAATATGATCAGTAATATCTACTTGAACAATACTGTCTCGTGAAGTGCCTGT
>JAGQLJ010000093.1 GCA_020429495.1 Candidatus Dojkabacteria bacterium | reverse complement strand
GAGAAGAGCGAAACAATCTAAGTAAAAATGTTCAAGGAAAACCCGACCAAGAAACTATAGATAAAGTAAAAGTACTAAAAGAAGAAATTGATAAATTAGAATCAGAACTTAGCGAAGTAGAAATAAAATGGAATGATGAAATTAATCAGATTCCAAATATACATTTTGATGATGTTCCAAAAGGTAAGAGTGAAGATGATAATGTAGACATTGAATTTATTGGTGAAAAACTAGAGTTTGATTTTGAACCAAAAAGCCATTTAGATTTAATGACTGATTTAGGAATTATTGATTTTGAAACTGGCGCAAAAGTAAGTGGATCTCAATTTTACTACTTAAAAGGGGATGCCGTGCTTTTGGAATATGCACTAATTCAATTTGGTCTTCATAAATTTATAGAAAAAGGATATCAACTATTCCAAACTCCAGATTTAGCAAAATCTAGATACTATTTAGGTACTGGGTATGCTCCAAAAGGAGATGAGGCTCAAACTTACGAAATTGAAGGTGAAGATTTAGGATTAATAGCAACAGCAGAAGTAACAATGGCTGGTTACCATGCAGATGAAATTTTTGATGAAAAAGATTTGCCTAAAAAATATGTAGCAATTTCACACTGTTATAGAAAAGAAGCTGGTGCTTATGGAAAATACTCAAAAGGACTTTACAGAATTCACCAATTCACAAAAATGGAAATGTTTGCTTATTGCACTGAAGAACAATCTGAAGCAATTCATAAAGAAATGCTAGAGATTGAAAAAGAAATTGCAACTGAGCTTGGAATTCCTTTTAAAGTAATTCAACAGTGTACTGCAGATCTTGGTGCAATTGCTGCAAAGAAGTTTGATTTAGAAGCTTGGATGCCAGGTAGAGGAGATTATGGAGAAATTACTTCAACATCAAACTGTACAGATTACCAAGCAAGAAACCTAAACATTAGATATAAAGATACTGATGGAAATAATAAATATGCTCATATGCTAAATGGGACTGCTATTGCGCTATCAAGATTTCCAATAGCAATAATCGAGAACTACCAGCAAGCAGATGGTTCTATAAGAGTTCCTGAAGTACTTCAAAAATATATGGGTAAGGAGGTTATTACTAAGAAATAACTCAATTTGCCTCCATTTTATGGTATAATTGACGCAGTAACATCTACTAAAAATGTACAATAACATTCGTAAACTTTCGGATGCGAACATAAAAAACAAAACTGTTGTTGTTCGTGTCAACTTCGATGTGCCAATTAATAATGGCGAGATTACAGACAACACGAGAATCGCATCTTCAGTAAAGACAATTGAATACCTTGTAAACAACAACTGTAAAGTTGTTCTAATTTCACATATGGGTAGACCAGAAGGCGAAATAGTTGATGATCTGTCTTTAATGCCAGCTAGATTTGAGCTTGGTAAATTACTAAACAAACCAATCAAGTTTGCACATATCGATGCTTGTGAAAATTCAATCAAATTTATGGAACAAGGAGAAATACTTCTTTTAGAAAATTTAAGATTTGATAAAAGAGAAGAAAGCAAAAAAGCAAAAGAAAGAGAAGAATTTGTTCAACCACTTGTTGACCTGTGTGATGTATATATAAATGATTCATTTGGAGTTTATAGAGAGCATGCATCAGTTTTAGAGCTACCTAAAATGCTGCCTAGTTATGCAGGATTTGCAATGGTAAAAGAAATTGAAGCATTAAGTAAAATTGATGAAGAGCCAGAAAGTCCTTATGTTGCAGTAATTGGTGGTGTCAAAATGGATACAAAAATTCCTATTCTAAAATCCTTAGTAAAAAAAGTAGATACAATGCTAATTGGTGGAGCAATGGCTTACACTTTTTTGAAGGCACAAGGAGTAGAAATTGGAGATTCTAAGTTTGAAAAAGAGCATGTAAAAACTGCAAAAGAAATATTAAAGCTTGCTGAGAAAGCTAAATGTGAAATAATTTTACCAATTGATCATATAGCAGGAAAGGAATTTAAAGAAAATACAAAACCTATTGAGATTAAAACTCAACAGATTCCTAAAGGTCACTGGGGTCTAGATATTGGGCCAAACACAATAAAGCAATTTAGAGAAATTATTGAGTCAGCTAAAACAATTCTATGGAATGGACCAATGGGAGTATTTGAATGGGAAAACTTTAATAAAGGTACAGAAGCTATTGGAGAATATATAGCTTTATCAACCCCTAAAGACGCTTACAAAATTGCTGGTGGTGCAGACACTACATACGCAATGTTAAAACTCCGAATCAAGCCAAAACGTTTCAATCACGTATCAATAGGAGGTGGCATGATGCTTAACTTCTTAAGTGGTAGAAAGTTCAAAGTTCTTGATGTATTATGTGGAGAGCAAAATATTACGCAATAGTTATTAATGCTACAAATCGTTCAGAAAGATTGATACAATGGAACAAGCAGACGACCCTTCGCCCAGTAAGGTAACTTACATGAGAGAATCAAAACAAAAATATATCTTTCTATTTTTCTTATTTCTATTAGGAATCTCAATCCTAATTAATATTGTTGACCCTGGTGGTAGAAAAGACAGCGCTCAGCAGTTAAGAGTAAACGACTACGTTGACGTAGCAGGAGAGACTTTTGATTTTGTTGTTCAAGATATTGAAGATCTAAAATTAGAAAGAGTTCAACAAATAAAAAATCAACAATTATTATTATGGCAAACAACATCTCCTGGGGCATATGAATCAATTATTAGAGATCAATGTGCTTTAGTTGGATGTAATTCTGAGCAAGTAATTAGAGTAATGTATTGTGAAAGTAAAGGAAATGCGCTTGCTACAAATGGAAGATACCAAGGTTTATTTCAACATGACCAATACTATTGGATTATTAGAGCACAAAGATACGGAATTCCTGGTGCTTCAATATTTGATCCATATTCACAAATTCACGTAACAACAAGAATGTTCTCTGAAGGACTTTCTTATTTGTGGGAGTGTCAATAAAACATTTAGCTTTACATAATGTCAGTTCGAGTAAAAATTTTGACTTATCAGGATTTTTGTATCGAGAACTAAGTTTGCTAATAATCGATATTCAGACGATTTGCGAGGTGTAAAGCGAACGACGTGGCAGTCCTGTATAGTTATCCGATTACTTTAAATCTTTAAAGGGGAAATAGAAGCAATAGTTTTATACTCGGTGGAGTTTGTCTCATGATACGCGAAATCAGCGTTTTTTATATTTAGACAGGGACTCCTGTGGAGATCTAATTCATCTATTTCCCTAATTTCAATTACACTTTATACATTGTTAAAAACCTGAACGGTTCGTTCAATTTTCGTAGAATCCTCAGACGAAGCACGTCGCCAGCCAATCGGTAAGGCTACCTGCTCAGGTACATATACTTCACCGTTATCACAGATGTATGCAAATTTATCTGTATTTTCATTGACATATAACCATTCATTCTTGTTTCTACAGAATGCATAGACTGTTGTTTCCTCCTTTCCTTCTTCAATTACATCTTTTTCTATTACGACTAGAACATACTTCTCCATTTTAAGTCCTTTCTATGGTTGGGATTATACCCCAAAAAATCATATGATTATGAACTTTTGGGATATAACCCTACCACTATTGCTTCTATTATTAAAGATCTTACTTAGCCATATTTATATA
>JAGQLJ010000092.1 GCA_020429495.1 Candidatus Dojkabacteria bacterium | reverse complement strand
AATTTAGAGCAGTTATGGCGTAGGATAGTGTTCAATATCGCTATTTCAAATACCGATGACCATTTACGAAACCATGGTTTTATTTTAACCAATCAAGGGTGGATTTTATCTCCGGCCTATGATTTGAATCCTTCTATAGATAAAGATGGTCTAGCACTTAATATCGATATGGATAACAATGCACTTGACTATGATTTAGCAAAAAGTGTGGGTGAGTTTTTCCGTTTAGACAACAAGCAAATGGAAAAAATCATTCAAGAGGTATTGGCTGTAGTGGCAACCTGGAAAGAAGTGGCTAAAGAAATTGGCATTTCTAACAAAGAACAAACCTTAATGTCAAAAGCATTTAATGTTTAATGATAAAATATATAAAGTGCTGAAGTAGGATTTTAAATTAACGTTACCTAATTATGTTTGAAAATAAATACCAAATAATTAGATATAATACACTTGATAAGTGTTTCCAAAATTTTGGGAAGGAGTATAGTATAGAAGATCTTTTAGATGCTGTTAATGAAGTGCTTTCAGATTATAGTTCCTCTAGTATTCAGTTAAGACAATTGAGAAAAGATATAGCTTTTATGAGAAGTTCAGCTGGCTACGATGCACCTATTGAAACAATCAAAGGCGATAATGGGTTTTATTACAGGTATGATGATAAGAATTTTTCAATAAATAAAAGTCCTTTAAATAAAACAGAAGCAGAACAACTTAAAAATGCAGTAAGTATTTTACAGCGATTTCAAGGGAGTCCAGAATTCGAATGGGTTAATGAAATTGCACCAATCTTAAATGATAAGTTTGATCTTAAAAATGTCGATAAAAAGGCAATAGAGTTAGAGGCTAATGATGAGTATTCAGGTTATAAATATATCACACCGCTTTTTAATGCAATTATTAACAAGACAGTTTTAAGAGTAGATTATAAAACCTATGATGGAGAGGAGTTCGAAATAATTTTTCATCCGTATTTATTAAAACAATATAATAACAGATGGTTTGTGTTGGGGTATAATGAATATAACCAACACTCACAATGGAATTTAGCACTAGATCGCATTCAAAAAACACCTGTAAAGTCAAGTGAAAAATATAAAGAGGATACAACAAATTGGAATGAACATTTCAAGGATATTATTGGAGTAACAAATAATAAGACTGAAGTTTATAAAATCAAGCTTTGGTTTTCAGAGAAAAGAATTAAATACGTTCAAACAAAACCACTACACAATAGTTGGGATGAAATTGAAGAAAACGGACAAACGTACATAACAATTGATGTTCAAATTAATAATGAGTTAATTCAGAAGTTATTGTCCTTTGGTAAGGATGTAAAAGTCATTGAACCAGAAATATTAAAGTCTAAAATGCGAGAGCATGTTAAAGAGTTAGAAAAATATTATTAAATATACTGTGCACATACAATGCATACTGTAATTGTATATTTGTTGTCAATTAAAGAATTTATATAAAATATGACCCTTCACGAAGCTATAGAACAAGTACTGCAAAATGCAGAAAAACCTCTTTTTTCAAGAGATATAGCTGATATTATAAACAGTCAAAAACTTTACAAACGTAAAGATGGACTTCCTGTATCTGCTTCTCAAGTAACTACCAGAGCTAATAATTACTCAAAATTGTTTACAAAGGAGGCTGGTAAAATTAAATTGGTAAAAGATGATATTGTTAGCTTAAAATTTCAACACTATCGTAATAAGCTGGTGCATGAATCCAATGCGATAAGAACTTATGGGAGAGCAAATAAAATTGATGTACTTGTTCGTGCACTAGAAGAACTATTACACGAAGATAATTACGATTACATGTATAATATTATTTCAGAACCAGAAATAAATTATACAAATAGAAACAATCATCCTAGAGAGAAACTGCTTGTGGCGCACAAGCTATGTGACTGGTTTTTTAAACAATCAAGTAATAGGTCGTTAAGATTAAGTGATAAATTAATTACAGTGTTATCAGGCCTAAACTGGTTTCAAAATAATGACAATGCTATCGAAACCTATTTTGAGGGCTATAATGACTTTATATTAAAAATTGCGGCAGATAATAAAGGGGCAACGTTCTCAATTAAAGAAGAATATAATCCTAACCTTTTTAATGAATTTGAATATGATAATCATATTAACAAGTTAGTTTCTAAATTAATTGATCGAGGTAATGTTGCCTACATGAGGTCTCAAACTACAACTACGGGTATTTTCATTCCGCCTTTTAGCAGAAGTGTTGCTGATAAATCTAGTAGAAGGTTTGACGATGTTTTATACAGATTATTTAATAAAAGTAAAGAGTTAGATAAGGCCATTTTAATTGTGCCATTGGGTGTTTTAAATAGCCAAACAGGATTTTACAGAAGAGTAAGAGAACAAATTATAAACTCTGGAGCTTTAGAAGCTGTTATTGCATTTCCTAATGGAATGTTCGAAAATACGGCAATGAATGTGTCCATGCTTATTTTTGATTTTAACATTAGAGATAATCAAGTGTTCTTTTTAGATGCCTCAAACGAGTTAAAAGATGATATGTCAGAGGTGGTTAGAACAATAAATAATAAAAGATATGTTAGAGATATTTCCAGAACTATATCTTATGATGACCTCTTTAATTACGATTTAAACCCAAAGCGATATGTGATTGATATTGATGATATTGAGCTAAAACCTGGTCATAAGTTATATCATGTTGGTCAATTATTAGAACAGCGCAAATTTGGCGCAATGTTCCGGAACAAAAGTAGCTTATATGTTGGTGGTGAGTATAAGCTAATCAAAATGGCAGACATCGATAAAAACGGTCTTTATTTTGAACCAAAAGATAATATGCTCGGTATAGACCATGACGAAATTGAAAATGTAGATAAACATTTAGTGAGAGGTGGCGTGGTGTTGAGCGCATTTAACAAAAGAATCAAGGCGTCGGTTTTGCCAAATGATATGTCATTTGCATTGGGGCAAAATGTGTATTGGTTAAAATTTTATGATAATGAGGTTTTAGATGAATATGCCGCTAGAGAATTAACCCAACCATACGTAACCAAACAAGTAGAGTATTATTCTAAAGGAGCTACAATAGCTAGATTGAGTATAAGGGATTTAATGGAAATTCAAATCCAGGTCCCAAGTCTAGAAGAGCAAAAAAACATCCTCTTTAAAGAATTTAGAAAATCAGAAAAGCCAGCTCAAGATGAAATTGTTTCAAACAAAGAGCAAGATTTCATCAAAACCCTCAAACACACCCTTAAACAGCCTTTATCAGGTTTAGGTAATGATTTTGCATCATTAAAATCTTTTTTAAATAAAAAAATTAAAGCTAAAGATATAATTGAGAGTAACGAAACTATTGTACCGGTATTTGATACAGATACACCAGAGCAAATAGAAATCCATACCTTAAAAAATACGCTGGACAGAATGGAACGTGCTGTGACCGATATGGATTATATTTTAGAGCAAGCCATAAAAATAATATCTATTTCAGAGCCAATAAAAGAGAGCATTCAGCTCAAGAAATTCTTGCAAAACATTGCTTCAGAATATCCCAATATTCAATTTAAAATAACTGGGAAAGAAGTAGAGTTTTTGGCAGATCGTAAGCAATTAAGAATCCTTATGCATAATTTCATTACTAATGCTATAAAACATGGGTTTAAAGATAGTTTAGAAAAACCAACAATATGGTTAGAGATTAAGACTAAAGATAC
>JAGQLJ010000091.1 GCA_020429495.1 Candidatus Dojkabacteria bacterium | reverse complement strand
CTGTCGCTCTTAAGTTATATATTTATTTTGCAAATAATAAGGTTAAGACAAGCTTGGCACGAATCGGCAATGGTTATGAACCAAATAAAGGAGTATTTTTTCAAAAGAGATGAATCTCTAAAAGAGTTTGTTACATGGAGAATAGATACTCTACCAAAACCTGAAAAATTTAAGACAATAAACTATTTCACATCTCTTCTAATTGCTATTCTTGGTTCTATTTCTCTAGCTATAGGGTTAACATTATTCTCTATTCCAATATTACTTAATGTACTCATTACACTACTCTACTTAGTCATTTGCTTAGGAAGCTATAGGTTCATGCTTGAGTATAACGTATAACAGTATTTAGTTCCTAGTACTGAGTACTTAGGAAAATTTGTATTCTAATACAATGCTAAAACTGAATTCCATAAGTATAATTTCTTAATGTTTGATTTTGAAAAATTACAAGTTTATCAAAAAAGTAAGCTATTAAATAGGAACTTAAATTCTCTAATAAAAAATAAAAGACTTGATTATGTGTTTAGTGATCAATTAAAAAGGGCATCATTAAGTATTTTGCTCAATATAGCAGAAGGCTCAGGTAAATTATCTAATAAAGATAAAAGAAATTATTATTTTAGAGCAAGAGGATCGCTATACGAATGTGCAGCTATTATTGATATTTTAAATCATGAATCTATTGTAAGTAATTTAGAACATGATAAATGCTATGTACAACTTGAAGAAATATCAAAAATGCTGTACGGACTAATATCTAGCATGAAAATATAAATACTTATTTCTAATTAAATTACTCAGTACTCAATTCTATCTACTCATTTTGTGCTTTCTACTCTTACCCAAGTTTTCACAAAATCTTTTTTTAATATTCTTCTTTCCCAATAAATCTGAATCCAAAGCCAGGTTCTTATAGGATAAAGCATTAGTGACCAAAATAACTGCTTTATATTCTTTGCATATGTAATTGGGAACCAAAAGTATTCAAGCTCTCTCCAAAATGATCTTGTTTTTGTCTCTGGCTTAACAACACCATATTCCCAAAGCTGTACATAACCACCAACTGATCTTTTCTTTTGCTTAAAGTAATCACTTAATGTTTTTGGAAACTTAACATAAACTAAAGCATCTGGCTCATACTCAATAACTCCACCTTTATTTATTATTTCATAAGAAAAATAAGCATCTTCAACTAATGTATCTTTTGGAGGTCTGATATCAGTGGCTCTCATAGCAAATATATAACCACTAACTGGAAAGAACTTTCTTTTTTTAACAAATTTTAAGCTTCTTCCACTAGGTTCATTAGTTAAATCAACTGTTCTTTTATGGTGAGCAGCATCAACTAAAAGGTGCCCAAAGTACTCCATCATAGTGTTTTTGGAGTCTATTGATTGTGGCCTACCTGTAACAGCCATAACCTCTTTTTTATCAAAATGGTTTGACAATTTTACAATTACATCATCACCAAAGAAGGTATCACCATCTCCAAAGAACCAAATATCTCCTTTTGCCATATCCATAAGCAGTTTTAGCGCATTTGGCTTGCCAATACCAGGGTCTTTTACATATGTATAGTTGTTTACAAGCTTTAAAGCAGTAATTTCGGCCATTGCAGCGTCTTTTGTTGCATCATCTGGAGCTGCTAGGAGCACTTCAAAGTCTAAATCAGCAGGAATATCTTTTAAAAGTGTGTTTAAACACTTTCTTATAGAGTCTTGTTCTTTCCAGGCAGTTATTAATATCGATATCATGGTGTTATTATATCCTTAATAAAAGATTATTAAAAATACCATTATTGTATAAATATTATGAACGAAACTGATACGCAAAAGCAGATTATAAATATAAGTTGGAAATACAATAAAAACGATGGATCGTACTATCCTACAATGACTTTGTTTGATCACGCATCAAATGAAGAGCAAATTATTATGTTACGTAATTATAATTTTAACTATATGCTGACTACAGAGAGATATTGTCCAGGATACCATTATTTAGATGGATATCATCCATGTCCATACAATAATATTTTAAATAAAGACTCATATTCGCAATGTTTCTATTGTGATAAAAAACAAGGATTTAGAGAGGCGTTTCTTTTTCAGGGGCAAGCTAATGAATTTATGCAAGAATATCTAAAACAAAAGCACTATATATACTTAGCTTACTTTGAGCCTGGAATTATTAAAGTCGGTACAGCTGCAGAAAGTAGAAAGTATTTAAGACCTATTGAGCAAGATGCGCTGGTTTATATGTTTATAGCTGAAAGTGATGGTTTCTCTATTCAAGATTTGGAACATACTATTTCAAAAGAAATAGGAATAACTGAAGCTGTGAATAGTAGCCATAAATTTAGATATCTTAACCAAAAACCTAATATAGATAAGGCAAAGAAGCTTTTAATGTCAAATTTTGACAGAATACATGATAGATATAAGGGAAATGAGAAATTCAGTAGCTGGATAATTGAAAAACCTGAACTAGTAGACTTATCAGGTTTTGTGACTTATCCTGAAGATGAAGTATACAAAGTAAAAAACTCCGAAATAGACTATCTTATAGGTAAGTTTCACGCAATTAGAGGCAGGTACACTATTTTTGAAAGTAATAATACCCTGCTGGCTATAGATGAAAGAAAAATTATTGGTAAATATATAAAATCTTATCAAGATAATTATCAATATAAAGTAGAAAACAAGAAAAGTAAGCATAAAGATCAGCTTTCCATGATATGATTTTTAAGTATTAAAATGAAGTCCAAACTAATATATAAAAATCAAATTACACCTTCAATTATAGAAGTTGATTTAGAACTTGCTGAATCTGTTAACTTCATGCCTGGGCAATATGTAAATGTTACTGTTGGGGAACCATTCAGACGTCCTTATTCAGTAACTAGCTATGAAGAAAAAACATTGAAAATACTAGTTGGAAATGGAAATCCAGGAAAAGGTGCTGATTTTTTTACAAAAGCTGAGATTGGTATGATAATCGAAATATCTGTACCTATGGGAGAATTTGGCATTAAGGATAATACTGAAAAGTCCATATTTATTGCAACTGGTAGCGGATTAGCACCGTTTATTACAATGATTAAATCTTTAAATTCAGCACCTGTTTTTTTGCTTTATAGAATAAAAAATTATGACGAAGACTTAT
>JAGQLJ010000090.1 GCA_020429495.1 Candidatus Dojkabacteria bacterium | reverse complement strand
TGATCAAATAGAAGTAAATGAGAGTAATTCGATAATCAATTTTCTAATAAATGTTACTAATGGGTTTGTTGCTCCATTTACGGACATAATTCCACCTTCATATAATTTTCCATTAGTTCTAGATGCAGGATTTGCAGTCTTAATATACATAACTTGGGGAACAGTCTTAGTTTTATTCATTTCTGCATTTCTTCAAGAATCAAAAAAAGAAATTGTTAAAGATTCAACCGATGCAGTATTTAAATTTGTAGAAAGTTTATTAGTTTTAAGATTAATTTTTGACTTCTTTTCATTAAATTTAGAAACACCATTTGTGAATATGATAACTGAGGGTACAAGATGGGCTGAAGGTCTGATTGAATCAAGCTTTCTTGGCGATAGGATGAATATTTCAGTACTTTTAATGTTATTTATTCTTGTTATTTTTGATTTAATAACAGAAAGAATAATTGACATGATTGTAAGCAATGGAGATAAATCTGAGTAACTAATTAAGTTTTATTTCTTCTCTAATAACTTCTTAGACCTTAAGTTTCTGTGATAAGTGATGGCAAATCTATGTGCTTCATCTCTTAATCTTTGTACCATAAATAAACTTTCTGATCTTCTCGGTAACAAAATTCTTTTAAATTGGTCCGAATCATTTATTTGGTTAAAGAATTCATCTTTGAATTGATCAGATAATTTAAAGATCTCCTCTTCTCTTTTGGCAAGACCAACAATTGGAATTTCGTTGTGTAAATTAAAGCTATAAAGAATTTTATATGTAGAAGCAAGTTGTCCTTTTCCTCCATCAATAATAATCAAATCTGGCTTTTGAGAAAAACTTTCATCAGCTTTCCAATTCTTTGATCTTTTCCACAAATCTGTAGGTATATCTAAATCATCGGCATCTTGTGAGTTTAAAAATTGTCTAAATCTTCTTGTTAATACTTCTTGAAGCATTGCAAAATCATTAGGTTCATTCTTCATTTTAATTTTAAACCTTCTATAAAGAGCTGGTTTAATTTCACCATCAATCATAACTACCATAGACCCTACAGCATTTGTACCTTGGATATTGCTAATGTCATAGCATTCAATTCTAAAGTTTTTATGATTCTCAAGCTTATCTTGTGGAAATTTAAGAAAACCAATCAAGTTATTAACTGCATCATCTCTTCTTTTCTTCTTTAGCTCATTTAAAACTACGTCATCAGTATCGTGACTAATATTAATATTTGCAGTTACATAATTTATATCTCTAATTCGGTCACGTAATTTTGCAGCTTCTTCATATTTTTTGTCTGCAGATGCTTTTTTAAGCTTAGAATCTAGTTGATTAAGTAGCTGTTTTTTCTCACCTAAAAAGAATTTTCTAATATTTTTATAGTTCTTTTGGTAATGCTCTTTTGATTCTAAACCAGCACATGCACCATTGCATAATCCAATATGATAATAAAAACATGGCTTTTTATCTTCTGTAAAAATTTTCAATGGGTCAGAACTCTCTTGATAAACTAAGTGTCTAGACGTTCTGTATGGAAATATTTTTCTTAGTCTTTTTAAAATCCTTTTAGCAGGCATTGAATCAGGATATGGTCCAAAATACTCTGCTCCATCATCTTTTTTATTTCTTATTACTGTTACTCTTGGAAAATCTTGGTATACAGAATATCTTGTCGGAATTGGCTGATTTGCTTTTCTAATCTTTTCAAATTTAACATAGATATAACTTTTATCGTCACGAAGCATAATATTATACTTTGGCGAATATTTTTTTATTAAATTAGATTCTAAAATAAGTGCATCTACTTCTGTATCAACAGTTAGAAATTCAACAGTATGAATTTCATCAATCATTGACCGAATTCTTGCATCTAATTTTTCATAATTAGTAAAATAACTTTTTACGCGATTTCTAATTTTTTTTGCCTTACCAATATAGATAATCTCTCCTGATTTATCTTTATACATATAACAGCCAGGCAGAAGCGGAGCCTCTGCAATACTCTTTTGAAATGCTTTTGTTTTAGATTCTAATATCTTTGACATACTCTCATATTATTAAACAATCATTGTCATACTTAAAATTATTCTTGAGCTAGTAATTTATAGTAATTAAGAGTTATTAGTTGTATCTATTAATAACAATCAATAACTACAAATAACTTTCGAGTCTATAAATTCTAAAAAAAATTTAAATTACATTGTTACAAAAATCGTCAAATTATTATATCATTGTATATTAAGCAAAAATAAGCTCATGGGACAAACAATTTTATATATACTTTCAGTATCAGTTGCCTCAACTTTATTAAGTTTTGCTATAGCCTTTCCCATTATTGAGCTTTTATACAAATTTAAGATTACCCGAAGATTAGATTTTGATTTTACAACTGTAATAGAAAAAGTGAACTTAAAAGCAGGTGTTCCAATTATGGGTGGTTTAATAGTGGTAATTACAGTAGTGTTTGTTAACTTGTTGTTTAATCCTGAAAATTCAAGCAAGAACTTACTGGTACTAATGTTTATTTTTGTCTTATCTGCTCTTCTTGGAGGATTTGATGATGTCTTAAATATATATGGTAGAGAACGTGCAAAATTAAGACCTCTAAAGCGAACAATCAAGTTAATTATGGTTCATAAAGATTTATCTAAAAGAATTTTACTTACACTTTCCCTTCCATGGGCCGCATACAAAAGATTCTTTTACATGCTAGGTTCTAATCCAGGAAAAGGAATTCAAGCACATGAAAAAATAATAATTCAATCAATTGCTGGCTTTGCACTTGGATATGCTGCATATTTCTTAGTTCCCGCAGAGATGCAAGGATTAGTTCATATTCCAATTGCTGACGTATTTGTTGATATAGGAATGTTGATTATTCCATTTGGTTGGTTAACTGTTGTTTTGATGACGAATGCAGTTAATTTAGCTGATGGTATGGACGGGTTAGCTGCAAGTCAACTTTTATTTTCATATGGAGGGTTTTTAATAATTTCTTTATTTAAAGAAGAACTTTGGTTAACTTTTTTAATGGCAACTGTTATTGGATCATTGATTTCATACCTATACTTCAATGTTCCACCAGCAAGATTTCAAATGGGTGATGTGGGTTCATTATCACTAGGTGCTCTTTTGGCGGGTGTTGCTTTTATGGTTGGTGAACCTTTGATGCTATTGATTATCTCATTTCCGTTTGTTATAACTTTATTATCAACAGTTATTCAAGGAATTGGTAGAAGACTTCTTGGAAGAAGAATATTCAAGATGGCACCTATTCACTATCATTTCCAAATGTATAACAAATGGTCAGAAGAAAAGGTTGTTATGAGATTAGCATTATTAGGCTTTTTCATGATGCTTTTTGGATTATGGATATATTTTATTGATTATTACTCTTGAAAGAAACAGTAGTTAAAATAAAACCAGGTGTAATTTTATGGGGAATTGGTATTATCTTTGCGCTAATGACATTAGCTGCTCTTAAAGATATTGTAATAATTCTATTTTTAGCGTTTATTATTAGTTCAGGTTTTAGACCAATAGTAGATAAACTAGAAGCGCTAAAAGTACCTCGAACACTGAGCTTAGTACTAATATATTCAAGTGTAACTGTT
>JAGQLJ010000089.1 GCA_020429495.1 Candidatus Dojkabacteria bacterium | reverse complement strand
AGGAAGATTTGGTGATTATATTGAACCAATTGAAGTCACTATTCTAAAAATGGAAAATCCAGAGGTTTACTTAGTTTTTGATAAAGATACATATCAAATAAAAAGCTTTTCATTAGGAGCAACCAATATACAGATTGAGCTAAATTTTGCTGGAGAACAAATAGATTTATTAAGAAATACGCTAGATTTAAAAGAAAACTCAATAGGAAAAATTGATATTGCAAATTATTCTTATAGTACTACAGTTACAGACTATAGGCTTAGAGAATCTTATAAGTTTTCAGATTCCTTCTTTAATAGGTTAAGACTTGCTCTTTTTAATTAGCAACTACCCAAAGACTTTTTCGTGAAGTGTTTTAGCTTCTTGATCTGAAAGATTGAAGTAAATAAATCTAACTGTATATTTTGATTTATTTCCATCTTCAAACTCATCAATTACTTCCCAAGACCAAAGATTTTCTTTTAGATCTTCCGTTAGTTTCTCTCTAACAGATAAATTAATATCTTCAGATTTTTCTAAGATGATATTTGAATCAAGTGAAACAAGCTTTCCAGAAAGCTCTATTGTAGACTTTATCTCTTTTGCATCATCAGACAGTTTATCAATATTAACCTCTGCATAAGAGCAGTTAGAAGTTTCTAGAGAATTTGACTTATATATAACTCCAAATTTTTGACCTTCTATCCAAATATCAAAGCATGAAGTTGGATGAGCAAATTCAGGAACAATTTCCGCTTGCTTAAATATTGGATTATTAAATCCAAAACTAGACAATAACCTTTTTATTTCTTTTTCTAAAGCTTTAAAAGAATCTGACCCTGCTATACATAATCCAAGTGCATAATGCTCTTTAAATAGGGAATCTGCGTTATAAAAAACTTTTCCTACTTCAAAAATTTGTATTTGATTAATAAATTTCTTTTCGTATGTTTCTACTTGTTTTAATAATCCAGAAGTTAAGTTTTGTCTTAAAATTGGAACTTCATCATTTATTGAGTTTTGAACGCTAATAGCCTCAAATTCACTAAAATTAGATTTAGAATTTGAAGATTCATCAACTAATACCCAAGTTCTAACTTCATCAAATCCATTAGCAGTAAGATGGCTTTTAATATTATCAATTAGATTAATTCTAGCTGGAGTAACATCTCTTACAACTTGAATGTTTAGCGTATCAGTTGGCAGTTGGTAGTATCCATACATTCTGATTATTTCTTCATAGACGTCTTCTTCCTCTTGAATATCAAGTCTATTTATTGGTCGAGTAACTTTTAAAATTGGATCATTATTTTCGACAAAATCAAAACCTAATCTAATTAAAGATTCTGTTGCATCTTTATGTTCGATCTCAACTCCAGCTATTTGACTAGCTTTATCCAAATCAATAGTAATAATATTTTTTTCTTCTTTTTGAAGATAATTATCGTAAACTTTAGATGCAATATTTGCATTACAAATATCTAAAATCATACTAACAAGCATACTAAACCCTTCATCAATAGAGTCAGGATCCATAAATTTTTCAAGTCTAGAGCTTGCTTCAGTAAATACTTTCATTTCTCTACTATTTCTTCTAATTAGTCCTCCGTCATAAACTGCCATTTCAACAATTACATTTTTAGAATCCATACTCATTGCCGCTTTATCACCACCAACTAATCCAGCTAGAGCTAAAGGCTGTTTGCCATCTGAGACAACTAAAGCCTCATCCACTAAGTCAATTTTTGTGCCATCTAAAGAAACCATTTTCTTATAGTTTGGATTAATTTCCCAGACTAGAGCATCTCCAGAAATATCTGCATCAAACGCATGTGATGGATGACCTGTTTCTAGCATTACATAATTTGTCAAATCAACAAGGTTATTAATAGAATTAATATCGTAAAGAGCTAAATATTCTTTTAACCAATCTGGTGATTCACCAACTTGAACATTGTCTATTTTAATAGCCATAACTCTTTTAACTGCCTCGGAATTTTTCACCTCTATTGGAAGTGTGTAATCAGTATTTGAATCATCAAGATTATATTCATGTAAAACAAAGTCTAGATTATGATATGCTGCTAAATCTCTAGCCAATCCCTGTACTCCAAAGCAATCAGCCCTATTTTGCCTTACTTCGAGATCAGTAAAATAGTCAGCTTTACCACCAAATGTAACTTCTTCAACAGGTCCATCTTTCATATATCCTATTTCTGTAAATACATCTGCTACTTCATTTGCAGAAATTTTTAAACTAGGAATATACTTGATTAACTGACTATGTAGAAGCTTCATTGCTTGTTTTTCATTATATTAAATAAAATTGATTTTGATTTAAGAGGATATTCTAAAATTTCTTCAATCAAATTCACATGCAATTGTAACATTTTTTCTTGTTCTTGATCTGTTAAATTGACCTTTAATGCTAATTCTATTGGACTTTTTAAAATAAATTTTTGAGTCTTTATTAATCGCTCACTCAAATTACCAGTTTCTTCTAGCTCAATTTGCGCGGTTTCTGGTGTATGTCCTGAAATATCTAGAATCTTTAAACAAAAAATTGCCAGTAACATCTTTAATCTTGCTTCAGAAAAGGCTTTTAAAGTTTCTTCAAATGTTAAGAATAATTGTTTATCGTCATGTTCTTCAATACAAAATTTATCCATAACTTCACAAAGGAATTGAATAGCAACTGCACCAGTCACACTTTTCTTCCAAACAGAAAATTCACTGATAATATTAACTTCATTTAGAATGGGTACTGCATAGCCATCTAAATAACTTCCCTTTATATAATTTCCAATTTCAAGATAGGATGATTTTTTACTGGTAGATTTTTTTGCACCTTTAGCTAAAAGAACCAGCTTAGATCCTGATTTATTTATTATTATCGCGATTTTGTCAGCTGCTCCGGAATTATATAGCCTAAATAAAATTCCTTCGAAATTTTTTGTTTTTCTCATATAATCAGTTATTATTCTATCACTCAATTTAAATTATATTTTATAAACACAAAATGAGATCAGTCAAAATTCTAGTGTTCTTAATTCCAGTTTTGGGATTAGCTGCATTCCTTATTCTGTCATCAAATTCGGTAGATAATAAAAATTATACTCCATACGAATCAACAGGAGATATTAGTCCAGACAACGGAAATGAATCAGCAGCTTTTGAAAGTAGGCTTGTAAACGAGGGCGACTTTGCAAAGGAAACAAGGGATAGTATTGCAGAAATTGAAACAGAAACTTTACTTGAGGGAGTTGGAGAAAAAGTTGTACAAAAAGGAGATACAGTTGTCGCAAATTATAGAGGTTGGTTAGCTTCTACAGGTGAAGAATTTGACAGCTCATTTAAAAATGGATCTTCTGATGGTGTTCAATTTTCACTAAATGGGGTAATAGAAGGTTGGCAACAAGGAGTGCCAGGAATGAAAATAGGTGAGATAAGGAGAATTTTTATACCATCTGAATTAGGATACGGTGATCAAGATACAGGAGCAATACCAGCGAATTCAGATTTAATTTTTGATGTTGAACTTGTCAAAATCGTAAATTGATAAATGAATAATCCCAAACAGTAGGGGCAGGTCTTAGACCTGCCCCTACTGTTTGCATATAATCTTTAATTGTTCGATAATTGAAAGTGGTATTTTAAAAATATGAATGAACAGGAAGGACAACAATTAATTAGACAAGTAACAACAAATCAAGAAAACATTTTTGTTGATATTCTACAATCAATTGCGATAGCAGTTGTTTTATCAATTTTTCTATATGTATTTTTGGTAACACCAAATGAAGTAGACGGGCCTTCAATGGAGCCTAACTATAATGATGGTGATTTATTATTTACTAGCAAACTGCACAGATGGTTTAACGATACAAGCATTGGAGATGCACTTGGACTTAACTACCAAAGAGGAGATGTTGTTGTTTTTCAAAAGCCTGGACTTTCAGATTTTGTGAAAAGAGTTATTGCTGTCCCAGGAGATACAATTAGAATTGAAGATGGTTCATATTATGTTAATGATAAAAAATTAGAAGAGTACTACGATTTATATAATGATTTAAGGCGAGATGGTTCATTCTTAAGAGATGGTGATCCACCATATCAACTTGGTGCAGATGAATATTTCCTATCTGGTGATAATAGAAATGTAAGTCATGATTCTAGAGCACTCGGTGCCATAAAAGAATCATGGATCAAAGGTAAAGTGATCTTTAGATTTTGGCCGCTTAGCGAATTTGGAATTGCAGAAAGAGGTAAAAGTGACTTAATATCTCAATAATATGAATGCAAAGGATAATCCTTTTTTAGAAGACAATACAGTTCATAAAAGAAATTACCTAGCTTGGTTAGTAACAATAATTGCTGCAATTATTACAATATTTGCAGTACTATACTTTTTTGTATTCACACCAAATGAGGTCAATGGACCATCAATGCTTCCAAATTATAATAATAATGATTTTCTTTTAGTAAGTAGACCATACTCTTGGCTATTTGGTAGTGATTTTGGCCAATCATTAGGTATTGAATATCAGCGAAATGATGTTGTCGTTTTTAACGATAAAACAGAAGGAGATATTGTTAAAAGAGTTATTGGATTGCCCGGTGAAACAATTAGTATGAAAAATAAAAACTTGTATATTGATGGAGTTCAATATGTTGAAGATTATGAAATATTGAATAATCTTAAAAAAGATGGAACTAAGCTTGTTAATAATGGCCCTTCCGTAACTCTATCAGACACAGAATTTTTCTTAATGGGAGATAACAGAGATGTTAGCTACGACTCAAGAGAGCTAGGTCCAATTGATATTTCTAAAATCAAAGGAAAAGTAGTACTTAAATTTTGGCCTCTTTAATTAGTAGATTCATCCCCTTCAGGTAAATCGACTTTTGGCTCTGTTGCCTCTTTCTCTTTAGACTCTTCTTCTAGATATTGTTTAATCCAAATTTTCTTTACATATGGAATTGTTCTTGTAGAAAGAATATACGCACCAGCAGGTAGTAATGCGTTTATTATAGGATTTTCAACTCCTAAAAAATACATAAAAAGTACTACGAACAGGTATGTAAAAACCACTACTAAAACTATTCGTGTAAGACTTTTGTCCCATTCATCTTGCATTTCAGAATATCTATTAAGAAGGTTTAATTTTTCTACTTTTTCTTCTAATAAGATTAATCGTTCTTCTAGAGCAACTTGTGTATCAGTTTGTATTTCATCCATTAAAAAATCTTTTAAAAAGCGTTATACTAATCTATTAATATAACAGAATGGACAAAATACTAAAAATTTATAAATTATTGCTAATTACTTCAATTATTTGTATTGTAGGCTTAGTTACGAAGACAAAAGTTTTTGCTCTTCAGGTAGACTATCCAAATTATGATGTAACTATTGATATAAAAAAGAGCTCAGCTTTTAGCGTTAAAGAAAATCTTGATGCAGTATTTAATGGCAATTTAAATGGAATACGAAGAGACATAACTTTAGAAGATGATAATAAAACTCAAATATGTACAAATAACCTTGCATACACATGCGGTGGTTTTGAGTTTTTATTGTTTAAAGGAATGTCACAAGATGGACTTAAAGTACCAAAAGATAAATACAAGCTATATATAGTAGATGATGGTTACAAAAAAAGTTTTAGAATAGAAAAAAGACTTAAAGATGAGGAAGAATATGTTGTAGATGAAAAATATAACTGGGAAGTAGAATATGATGTTTATGGTGGAATTCAATGGTTAAGAGTAGATAAGGCAAGTGATGAGCTATACCCATACTTCTATTGGAATGTATTTCCAGAAGGTAGAACAAGTAGAATTGAAAATGGAACACTAACAATAAAATTCCCTGATTCAGTTAAGGTTGACCTAGATAAGTTTGAATGGCCTGGGTATATCCTAGCTAACCAAATCACATCACAATATAATAGTGCGGATAATTCAGTTACATTTAATTTAAGAAGTATTCCTGCAAATGTTTATACAACATTAGTTTATAGATTTGAGCAAAATGAGCTTGATGAACTTGCACAAGTAAATTTTAATTATGTAAGACCTACACTTGGTGCTGACATTTTCTTTAATGGATTTAAGATAGAAGCATTACAAGATAATAAAATTGAAAACTTGCCATCAGGAAGTTACACAATATCTGCTGATCGACTTGGTTATAACGAGCAGAAGTACGAAGTTGATATTGCACCAAATGAAACTGAAGAAATTAATATTAATCTAACTCCACAAATATGGATGACAATATTAATCCTATTAAATAATATTCTTTTCTTAGTAGGTATATTAGCAATTGTTGGTGCACCGATTTATGTTTACAGAAAATGGTTTAACCATGGTCGAGATATCGATAAAGTTAGAACTATTGTTCCCAAATTTTCTCCTCCAGAAGGAATAATGCCATATTTACTAGGATCACTAAAAGATGAAAAAGTAGATAAACGAGATATATCTGGAACAATAATTGATCTAGCATATCGAGGATTTATCCATATTAAAGAAGTAAAAAAGAATAAAGAATATGAGCTAACAAAACTAGAAGGTAAGGAAGGTGAGCAACTAGATGAAATAGAAAAAGATTTAATCAAAGCTTTATTTGGTAATGCTGATAAAGTTAATACAAAAAATTTAAAGAGTAACTCTTTTACAACTAAGATTTTTTCATTAACAAAAGATATATACCAAAAAATGAAGGATGATGGCTATTTTGAAGAAAACCCTGAATCAACTAGATTGCTATATGTAGGACTTGGCGTATTTGGACTTATTGCAGGAATTGCTATTGCCGTTGGAGGCTCAATACTTTTTACAATGTTAACTGGAGAGTTAAGCTTTTTAACAATTGGAGTAGCTTTAGCGGTTGGTGGTTTAGGATATCTAATCATTTCTCAATATATGCCAGCCAAAACTCATAAGGGCTCTGAAGTGTTTGCGGAAATACAAGGGTTTAAAATGTATTTAGAAACTGCTGAGAGATTTAGAGTACAAAATCTTACACCTGAATTATTTGAAAAATATCTTTCATATGCAGTTGTATTTGGTATTGAAAAACAATGGGCAAAGAATTTTAAAGATATATATAACCAAACACCAGAATGGTACGAAGGCTCAGATATTACAGATGCAGTTTTATTTAGCAGTTTTGCTAGAAATTTTGCATCAACAACTGAAAATACTTTTGTTAATACATCTTCAAGTGGAGGTATGGCTTCTGGGGGTGGTTGGTCAGGAGGTGGATTTTCATCAGGCTCATCTTTTGGAGGTTTCTCAGGAGGTGGAGGAGGTGGCGGAAGCGTAGGTGGATGGTAATACCAGTTATAGGTTCTGAGTAATAAGTACTTAGAAACTACGTAAACTCAGCACTAACTACTAAATACTGTTTTGATCTTTCTTTCAATAAACTCTAGAATGAATAATGGGATATTTCTATCAAAATAACAGAGTTTTGATTTACTTATTTATCATTTTAAATTTTGTAATACTGGTTGTTTTATACTACTCTGGAATAAATAATGTTCAGCAGTCAAGTGCTCAGGATGATGTAACAGTTTCTGCTAATGTGGTTGGGTGTGCACTAGAGCTAGTTGTGTATCCAGAAAGCAGGCTTCCAGTTTCAGGTAATTGGGGCACAAACTTAAATGTAGAAGTTTATCTAGATTCAACTCAGGATTATTTAGGAACAACTACGGCAACAAGTGCGGATTCAAATGGAAAAGGGGTCTTTGATTTATGTTCAGATGGAATATTTGCAGGTGAAGACAGCTATGTATTTTATATAAGAGGTAAATCTCACTTAAGAAAAAAATTTGGTCCAGTAACAACATTTGGAGGAGCAGTTTCTTATCTTAATTTCTCAAGTTCAGGAGGATTAATTGCAGGAGAAACAAGTAACGTTTATGATAATTATATAAATTCTCTTGATCTTGCAACTCAAATTGCAACATTAGAAACAAATGATGATAAAAACGATTTGAATCAAGATGGTGAGGTTAATGTTTTAGACATTTCTGTAACTATTGATAATTACTTTAAGTCGGGTGATTGCTCACCTAGAGAAAAAGCATATGCAATCTGTAATTAATTTATTAAAAAGAATTCTAATATTTTTATTAAGCTTTTTAGCTTTAACATTTCTTTATTCTACAAATGTGCAAGCTGCATCTTTTAAGTTTAATCCTGCAACTAAATCTTTTGAAAAGACTTGCCAAAGGTCTATTTCAATTGATGTGAATCCTGAAGGTGAAGTATCAAATGCTGCTGAAATTGAAGTAACCTATGATCCAAATGTAATCACAATTATTGACCAAAATCCTAACATCTCTGGAATACAAGTTACACCTGGAAATGCATTCGAAACATATTTTTATAATAATGTTAATACAACAACTGGAACAATAAAGCTAGCTGGAGCATCTTTTTTTTCTACACTCAGCACAAATAAAACATTTGCTACTATTACCTTTACCTCATCTGCGTCAGCTACAACAACTAACTTTGATATTCGGTTTGATCATATTGGAGCAACAACGGATAGTAATATTGCAGACGCATTAACAAGTAATGATTTATTAAGTAGTGTTACCAATGGATCTTACACATTTATTAATGGACCGTGTGAGGCAGATACTACAGCTCCACAGGTTGTATTTCAATCTCCAACCAATGGGGCAACTGGAGTTGCACTTACTTCAAATGTAACTCTTCAAATAACAGATGACCTAAGTGGAGTAGATTTAGATAGTCTAAGATTTATTATTAGTGGAGTTTCTTATCAGGTCTCTGATACTGAAGTAACTTATACTGGAAATGCAAATAACTATAATTTCACAATTAATCCTGCTGACGATTTCCCTACTGATCAAGCTAGTACTGTAGTAGTGACAGGTAACGATATCTCAGGAAATAGTTTTAGCAAACAAATAATATTTAATATACCTCAAGCGCAACCTGTAACAACAGATACTGATGAGCCTGTTGTTGGTTTTATAAGTCCAATAAATTTAGATACTAATATTAGCGTTAATGACAATATTATTATTACACTTGGTGATGATGGGTCTGGAGTGGATTTATCTACAGTAATATTCTATGTTAATGGTCAGCAAGTGACTGTATCTACACCAGGTGTTCAAGTTGCAGGTAATCAAAATTCATATACCATTACAATTCCTGGAACAGGTCGAATATTAGCTAATCAAGTAAACTTTTTGAGAGTTGTAGGTAGTGATTTTGATGGTAATAGTTTTGATAGACAAATTGTATTTAATATCCCAACTCAGACACAATGTCCAACAGACAATACCAATAACCAAAATCCTGATACTACCACTGATAATCCTGATAATACAAATACTGAGGTACCAGATATAGTTAATGATCCTGTTTATCAAGATTTACTAAATGATTTTCAAAATAATCCAGATCAACTTCAAGAACAAGTAAAGAACTGTTATGGACAAGAAATTGAGATAAATGAAGTTCCTTCAATTGTTTCTGAAGTTCTAAAATCTCAAAACTTATTAAAAGGAACAGTATTAGAAAATTCAGTTGTAGATTCTATTGCGCAAGAAACAAGCACTAGTGGATTAGCAGCCTTGTTTGCAATTATTCTGCTTTCTCTAAATATTTTACCAATCTTTTCATTATTAGCAGCTGTACCTGGACTTGGTGCAAAACTGTTTGGAGTAGTATTGGGTAAAGAAAGTAGCAGCCCATGGGGAGTTGTAACCAGCGGTGTTGATAATAAACCTATTTCATTTGCTGTATGTCAAATATTTACACAAGGCTCACAGTTCAAAATAACTCAAACTATTAGTGATCTGGAAGGAAGATATGGCTTTATTTTAAGCCCAGGGCAATACCGACTAGAAGTAAAACAGTCAGGATATAAAGAATTTAAGAAAGACATAACAATCAATGAAGGAGAAGAATCATTTATATATGACATAAAATTAGTTCCAACAACTCAGTCAGACGAATATAAAACTAATATAATTTCCGAAACATTAAAAGC
>JAGQLJ010000088.1 GCA_020429495.1 Candidatus Dojkabacteria bacterium | reverse complement strand
GTTTCCATACTCTTCTGAACAATAATACTCAGAGAATATCTCTTTGAATTTTAATAGGTTTAGGCACTGACCTTCTGATAAAACAACCTCTTCTATTTCGTAAGGTTCTTGTTGAGTATTTATCTTTATTTCAGGGTTAAAGTAAAGCACTTCTTTACCTAGATTTTCATAATATTTAACCCACTCAAATATTGCATTTTTATTGTGCTTTATTTTATGGTATTCCTCAATTGCATATAAATACTGTTGCTTCTTTTGGATTAAGAGGTATGCTTTTTGGACTTCATAATATGTTTCAATGAAAATGCATTCTTTATTTCTAGAGGAGCAGACACAAGGAAATACATGCATTGAATTGTCATCTTGCCATCTAGTCCATTTGTAGCACTCTGTTCTTTGGATACTATCTTGAAAAACTATTTTGTTTTCCTCTAGCCAATCCTCTATATGATTAAGAGATTTAAAATTCAGGACTTCCAATTCAATTCTTTTTAAACCATTTAACATAATTCTTATACGCCACAACCCTTACCGAGCTAATCAATGCTATTAATTATTTTAAGGATTATAGGTCCAATCGAAACAAAAAATAGGATTTTAAGACCTTCAGTAAATGCATTACTTAAAAAAGTAGATATTGAATTCTCACCAAAAATTAACTTAAATACACTTAATATAACCAAAAGCACGATTAAAGTGACAGCTAAAATTCCAGCTAATGCTAAAATCTTATCTAAAAGACTCATATTCTTGTCTTCAATTATATCATATATGGCTTTGCCTAATACTTCTTTTGAATCTAAATTAGCCTCTTTTTCCTCTGCATCCTTTGGGTTTTTAACTGTATCTTTTTTTGGCAAAGCCTGTTTAGATATGTTTGTGTTTTGTGGGATAGTAGAATATCCTGTATTGATTTCAAAAAAATTATTCATTTTAGATGGGTCTTCCTTTGATGGCTCTCTAGTAAGAAATAATTGAACTTCATTGCCACTTGGAACCACTTCCTTAATGTTTCCATTTTCATCTTTAGTGATTCTTATTGCAGAAACTATTAAACCTTCTAATTTACCATTTGTGATTTTACAATTCTGGTTCACAAATTTTCCTTTACTGCCATTACTAAAGGTTTTTTCAAATTCTTGGGATGCTTCTCCTGTGACTATTGCTGTAAAAACTAATCTTTCCATTTCATATTTAATTTGGGACTAGATTGTTTTCTAGATAGTTCATTATTAACACAACTTGCCATATATGGCATTAAACTAAACAAATATAAGCCATTTCTTGACTTGTCAAATATGGCAAGAATGGAGAAGTCTGATTTACTGAAAATTATAGGCAAAAGGATACAGGAAATAAGGGAGTCCAAAGGACTTACTCAAGTAGATTTAGCTGGTAAAATCAGAGGAGAATTTGACACAACAAATGTATCCAGGATAGAATCAGGAAGAACCAATCCTACTCTTTTTACATTATATAAAATTGCTGAAGCTTTGGAAGTTTCACTTACTGAAATTATAAACATAGAATTTCCTGAAAAATAAAATTTGGCTATTTAGCAGTTTTACCTAGAAATCATATGTATTTTCAGCGTTCCACCTAGGAATAAATATATCCCTAGATAATCTACAGTAAAAACTACAAGATTTGGCTATAATATATAATCTAGAATATTTCCTCTAGATGTAAAAAGTGGATATTTGGGGCTATTTATCCACTTGTACAAATGCACAAATTGCAAAGTTTGCAGAATCTACAATTAAAGCAACTCACCATTATCTACTAAGCTGTAATATCCCTCTTTGGTGATAATTAGATGGTCCAATAAAGACAGTTCCACAGTCTTACATGCATTTATTAGTTTAGATGTTAAATCCAAATCTGATTGGCTAGGTTTTAAATTACCACTTGGATGGTTATGAATCATTATAATACCATTTGCAATAGCCTTTAGAGCTACACTAAGTATCAATTTTATATCTACAACACAAGATGTAATTCCTCCTTTGGACAAGCTGAATATACCTATGACAATGTTAGCTCTATTCAAAAGTAAAACCTTGGTTTCTTCTTGTAGCTCTATTGTGTCTAGGTTCCAATGTTCCATACCAATTTTATAGGCATCTTTACTATTAGTTATTTTGACTTTGCCCTTATTCTCATTGGAATAAGAAACACAGATTTCAGATACTTTCATAAAACAAAAAATTAAAGAGTGCCAAAGTGACTTTGGGAAAGTAATTGTCACTTTAGCACTGAAGTTAAAAAACGTCCAAAACCCGTATGCATATAATATAGCATTACGAGAAATAGACGTTTTTATATGTTAATTAAAAAGCCTCTGCTGGTTCTAGATGACCATTCTTAGAAAAGACATTTGTATCTGCTTTGAACCTGTTAGAAACGGGATGGGCATCTTCTTGAATATAAACCCATCTATGAGTAAGTAAAATCTCTTCTCCTGTTTCCCTTACTGTGTATGGATAAGGGTCAACCTCTTGTCTTACCACTTGACCTGGAATCTCAGTTCCAATAAGAGCAATACAGGTTTCCTCATCAAATGTTGAAGGAATACTGGATTTCTTGGAGGTAGCATAAAATTGCCCTGTTTCTTTTGATTGGACCATTTCTATACCTCCACTAATTTCTAAAACAAAGAACTCTCTACCATCCTCTGCTTGTCTTTTTTTGTAGTTAATGATTCGTACCATTTTTAAAAATTTTGAGTTGAACATTACCTAAAACAAATCCCTTTATCTCATGTTTCAGCTATCACCTTGAAACTATTGAGTATTGAATAGAATGAGTATTTAGATAGCAGTCATTTGTGACTACCGGAAATAAGTGAGGGTGGAGTTTGTGAGGCGGGGGGGTGAAAAAAGATTAAGTGCTTCTAGAAGTAGAGGAAAAATTTACTTTAAAACTCAAAGAACCATTTTGACTAGAAAAAGGGCAAGGAATGAAAAACTTTGTTATTAAATCTTCCATAAAATATCTTTCTGTTTTCTAGAGGGGTGGGGAGTTTTCTTTTCCAAAAAGAGGTGGGGGTGTTTCTAAATGGTGGTTTATGTAAATGTAACACAGAGCGTTTTATTTTTTTTGAAATAAAATTGTATGAACCAAATTCTGTAGTCATATTAATTATATTTGTCAATATTGGACAAGAATAAATTTAAACGCTAAAAGCATCAAAAGAAAACCAACATTAATTGACTCAATTATTGATAAATCAATTTGGAGTTCGAATTAGAGATTTAAGAGTGAGTCAAATCCTTATTTTTAAGACAGGTAGCTACATTACTGGGAATGGATACTGCCTAAATCAGCAAGATTGAAAAGAGATAAGGGCAGATAAAATAGAACAGGGCTGAATTGTTGAAGTTGTGGCTTCTAGATCAAGTAACAAACATTTTAGAATGAGGATCTATGACCAGGAGATGTATTGGAGGTTGTTTCAAAAATCAGGAGGAATAAATGAGTACAAAGTTTTTCACAAATAATAACGAAAACACAGTCTTCGAGAAATTCAAAGGAATCTTGGAGCAAATGAAAGACATTTATGCTTTTCATGCGGTTGTAGGGTATTTTCGTTCTTCAGGTTATTTTGCATTACAGGAATATCTTAAGGAAATAAAAGATATTAAAATTCTTGTAGGGATCAATGTGGATCAAATGTTTGCAGACGCTCAAAGAAAAGGACTTCTTTATTTTGGAGATGAAGAAAAAACAAAAGAAGAGTTTCTAAAGTGGTTCATTAAAGATTTGCAGGAAGCCAAATATTCTGAAAAAGTCGAGCAAGGAATTCTTGATTTTATTCAAGACTTAATTGATGGTAGGATTGAAGTTAG
>JAGQLJ010000087.1 GCA_020429495.1 Candidatus Dojkabacteria bacterium | reverse complement strand
ACCACAGAGCGTGGATAAAAACCGGAGTCGATGGCCGTTATACGTTTTATGCGTTCGAGCCTGGAGCTACTGAGCAACCCATGACCAAACCCACAAGACACCGCCCACAGCACATTCATGTGACCGTGAAAGAAGAGGGGCAACCAGCGTATGAGTTGGCTTCCTTTCTTTTTGAATCCGATCCGTTGTTGACCAAGTCCTGTAAAAAGAAATTGACCAAACGAGGTCTTGACATCGTATTGACCACAGTGACACAAGATGATATCCTAGTCGCCGAAAAAAATATTACTCTTGAACCTAAAAGCACCACTGCTGATGCACGTGTAGCCAGCAGATAGGACAACCAACATAATAATAGCGATAGAAAAGACCCAAGAATGGGTCTTTTTTTGGTTTTTAATGACTAGTAACCAACAATAATAAGGCCATATTCCATGTTGTGCTGGACACAGATAATATAATACTTAGCAAAGTTTTAATTCGTAAAATTATCTATCGATATAAAACACTGCGTGTTCGTTATATCTGATATTATGAAAAACAGCAAGCTGTACGTATTTTGCTGGAGTTTGTTTGAATCATAATGTACTCGCGTTATGTAACTTGAGCTTTGGATAAAAGCGAAAGTCTTTTCTACATTTTATTGAAAAAATTTTATTCCAAAAGTTTCTTTACTATAGTTAATGGAAGACTCTTTACACGTAACGACAGTAGGAGAGTAGTGTAATGTGTGTGGAATGGAAAAGGAATAGACGTTTTTAATGACATATCGACATCCTTTTCTTGAGTTATTTGAATTCCTGTCATTGATTTTACTTAAAGTCAAATGAATTATCAATTGGTCTAATAATTGAACTCAAAAGTTCAAATAAATAGCTTTATGTCCACTATAATTGTTTTAGGAACAGCTCATTCAGAAGGTGGAGCTTGTACATCCGAAGAGTTGTATAAAATTATTCAGGAAATTAATCCCGAGGTAGTTTTCTGTGAATTTTCAGTTGAAAAATTGCCTCTTTACATGAAAAGAACTGATGTAACAACTCCAGAAATGGAGGTTGTTAAACGAATAATTAGAGAAAAATCTATTGAAATAGTTCCAGTTGATGTAAATGAGGATCCGTTTGATAAGCGCCTTGAGGAAATGTTTTCCTTATTTAAAAGAAAGATGAAAGTTTACACTAATGCAAGTAATATGATATTAAATGAGACATATTCGAATGGGTTCACTTTTTTAAACAGTGTTAAATGCGACAAGATATTTAGAGATAAAAATTCCATGGAAAAGTTCTTTGTTGATAAAGTGAAATATAAAGAGCTATCAGATTTTTACTCTGATTGGTTAAAATGGAATGATCTACGAGAAAACCAATGGATTAATCTTATTTACGATTACTTTGAAAATTATAAATCTAAAAAGGCAATATTATTAGTTGGTGCTAATCATAGATATCGATTAATGGATAAGATTAAGAATATTTATTCTAAAAATGAGCATGGTATTGATTGGAATTTTTTTCCTTTCAAGTGAAACTTTCATTGAAGTGGGGTAGTAGCATAATGTGTTTGAAATAGAATTGTATATAACTTGTTGAAAACTAAGGAAAGTCGTAATTAAAAACTTGTTACTTTTTGGTATATTTAAACTCTCCCTTTTTATTAATAGTCGCACAATATTGTTTAAATACTACTTCAATTTTCATAGTTGAAGATTAAGACATATATAATAAAATGAAAATAAAAAAAACAAGAATAAGTAATTTTAGATTATTAAAAGAAGTAGAATTATCATTTGATAATAAATCTACCGTGATAGTTGGGCGGAACAATTCAGGAAAAACTTCCCTTACAGAAATTTTTAGACGCTTTTTTTCAGAATCTAATTCTCAAAAATTCAGATTAGAGGATTTCAGTATTTCAGCTATTGATAATTTTCGTCAAGCTCTTACTCGTGCATTGGCAGGCGAAGAGGAGGATATAATTCGAGATTTATTACCCAAAATTGAATTACAATTGATAGTTGATTATGATGATGATAAAACTGATTATGGAGTGTTAAGTGAATTTATCATTGATCTTGACGAAAGTAATACAGAAGCCATTATCAATATTAGTTATCAATTAAAGGATGGCAAGATAAAAGCATTCTTTTATGATTTAGATGATCCAAATAGTTTAGATTTTTTGATTGTAATAAGAGAACGAATCTTAAAGTTTTTTACAACAGAAATTACTACTATCGACCCAACTGATGATACCAATATTACTAGAGTAGATCAAAATAAATTATTAGAACTTATTGGTGTAGATTTTATTAATGCTCAAAGAGGTCTAGATGATATTACTCAAAGTGAAAAAGATGTACTTGGGAAAGTCTTGAGTAGTATTTTTAAAAGTGCTTCACACGAAAATGCTTCAGAAGATATGAAGCAAAAATCCAAAGAGCTAAAAGAAGAAGTTGATAAAATTCAAGAAACGGTCGATAAAGAATTAAAAGAAAAAATAGATGCTCTCTTACCTACTTTAGAAATATTCGGATATCCAGGTTTATCAGACCCTAATCTTACAACTAAAACAACATTTAATGCTGAAACTATAGTAGAAAGTAACACTAAAATATTATATGACAAATCTGATGGAATAACTTTGCCAGAAACTTATAACGGCCTTGGTTCCAGAAATTTGATATTTATTCTATTTAAATTATTCGAATACTTCAGAAAATATCAATCCAATCCAATATTAATAAAGAATCATCTTGTTTTTATTGAAGAGCCTGAAGCTCATTTGCATCCTCAAATGCAAGAAGTTTTTATTTCTAAACTTTATAGTATTGCAGATACATTTTCTAACGATTTAAACAATGGAGTTAAGTGGCCTGTACAGTTTGTTGTAAGTACTCATTCTACTCATATAGCTAATGAAGCTGATTTTGATACTATTCGTTATTTTTTGACAAAAAATGATGGCAATTTAACAGAAACTGAAGTTAAAGATTTAAAAGAAGCTTTTAAAACTGGTGAAGATACTGAGGATAAAGAATTTATTTATAAATATTTAACCCTTACAAAATCTGATTTGTTTTTTGCTGATAAAGCGATTTTAATTGAGGGTGCAACAGAAAGAATTTTAATGCCAAGCTTTATCAAAAAAATAGATAATGAATTAGAAAATAAACTAAGTAGCCAATATTTGACAGTTTTAGAAGTTGGAGGTGCTTATGCACACCATTTCTATAAGTTTTTAGATTTTTTAAATTTAAAAACATTAATCATTACCGACTTAGATTCAACAGAGCCTATAAACACAGAGAGTGGGATAAGACATAAAGCTTGCATAACCTCTAGAGGTAAGGGGACTAGTAATACAGGATTGACAAAATGGTTTGATAATTTATTAGAGCCAACTTCAGATAGTGAACCATCAATTTTGAATCAAATTCAACTAAAGACTTTTGAAGAAAAAGAATTAGAATCTAGGAGAATTTCCTACCAAATACCAGAAGGAGAGCATAATCCTTGTGGTAGAAGTTTTGAAGATGCGTTTATGATTGCAAATAAAATACTTTTTGGGATTACTCAAAACAATACAAGTGCTATTGAAAGTGAAGCTTATGAACAAGCAGAAAAATTAAAAAATAAGAAGGCCAATTTTGCTCTGGAATATGCATTAGAAAAAACCGAATGGATTATCCCTTTATATATAAAAGAAGGTCTCACTTGGTTGTCAGAAAATAATACTACTAATCAAACAGCTGAAGAAAATGATGACTAATAGTAAAAGTCCAGCGGAAATAGCATCAGAAGAAGCATTAGCAAAACTTTATCAAGTTATTGATGATAACCAATGCTTTAGATTAGAAGCAGGGGCAGGAGCAGGGAAAACTTATTCATTAATAAAAGCGTTACAATACTTAATTGATAAAAAAGAAGTTTCCTTTCTTAGAAAAAATCAAAGAATAGCTTGTATAACATATACTAATACAGCTAAGGAAGAAATAGAAGATAGAGTGGATTACAACCCTGTTATCTATGCAGATACTATACATGCATTTAGTTGGAGTTTTATAAGTAGTTTTCAAAAAAATATTCGTGAATTTATTCCCACAATTAGTGAAAAATGGGAAAAAAGAATCGAAGAGGCTGGTGGTTTAAAAAATCAAGAGGTTAAATATGATTTAGGATATCCCAAGGCAACAGAAAATGAAATTTTATTGCACCATGATGATGTTATAAAAATTATGGTACATCTTTTAACAAAGGAAAAATTTAAAAGATTATTGACTAATAGATTTCCTATAATCTTAATTGACGAATATCAAGATACTAATATAGACTTAGCAGATTCAATTCTGAATCAATTAATAAATTCTGATTATGACGTCATCATTGGATTGTTTGGGGACCATTGGCAAAAAATATATGGTTCCAATGTCTGTGGTCTAATCGAAGATGAAAATATTATTGAAATTGGAAAAAATGCTAATTTCAGGTCTGAAAAAAATATAGTTGAGCTGTTAAATAGAATGAGGCCTGAGCTTCCTCAAAAAGAAAAAGACCCGAATTCTGTAGGGGATATAGTCGTCTTTCATACAAATAATTTTTCTGGAACTAGAAGAACAGGAAGCCATTGGAACGGTGATTTACCAGTCGAATTATCAAAGGAAAGTGTGCAAAAAGTAAAACAAATTTTAACTGCATCAGGTTGGATATTTGATTTTGAAAATACTAAAATATTAATGCTAACAAATAATGTTTTAGCTGAGGAACAAGGATATCAAAACTTAGCATCAGTTTTCAGAGATTCAGATGATTATTTAAAAATGAATGATCATTATATAAGATTTTTCATCGAAGTTTTAGAACCAGTTTGTCGGGCTTTTAACAATAAAGAGTATGGAAAAATGTTTTCTGCGTTAAACTCTAAAACTATTAAACTGAATAATCAAAACGATAAATCTACCTGGAATTCTAATTTAAACCAACTAATTGAAACTAGAAAATCAGGAACAATAGCAGATGTAATTACCCTTTTGAAAACAACAGTACGTCCAAGATTGTCGCCAAAAGTTGAAGAAAAGGAATCAAAATTTGACAGAATTAAACAATTGGAAGAAGTTCCTGAAGAAGATAAATCTTTCATTTCAAAAATTGAAAAGTTAAAAGACGTAAACTATGAGGAAGTAATTAATTTGTTTGAATATTTAAATAAGAATACTCCTTTTTCTACAAAGCACGGAGTAAAAGGCAAAGAATTTAACAATGTACTTGTAATTGCAGGTAGAGGATGGAATCAATATAATTGGGATGAATTTTTAACTTGGCATAATACAGCGATTCCTTCAGGTAGAGAAAGTGCTTACGAACGAAATAGAAACTTGTTTTATGTATGTTGTTCTCGTCCTAAAAAAAGATTGGCTGTTTTATTCACACAAGAACTATCTTCTAACTCTCTAGATACGCTTACTAATTGGTTTGGAGTTGATAACATAAAAGCATTAACCTTTTAGTTTATTAGTATTTAGCTTGGCCTCATAAAATTTTGATTAAAACAATAGGCGAGTGGAACAATCATATTTTAGGGGTTTAAAAATTAGGTTTCTTTATATTTCTATTTTACATAATATCATCAAATAATCTTAATAGTTCTCATGTTTCCTAAAATATAGTGGAGCGAGCCGTTAATTGTTTCCAAAATTATATACTATTTGAGATATTGATTGAGTATCAATATCGAGAATACTTAAAACTTGATTTTTTGTTTTAGGTATTTAGCTTTCGCTAAATAGTGCATCAAGGCAAAAGATAATGCATACAATTAACAAGTGTATAGATTATTTAAAATCGATTATCCAGTGGATGATTGGTTTTAAATACATTCCTTTAAATAATTTATACTCTTGTGGCAACTTGACAAGAAATGCGAAGCATTCACGAACACGTCTAAAACAATATTAACGGCGTGAGTAATCGCGTAAAATTTTTTGTGACGTATATTTTATCGAATACGTGTTTTTTGAGAGGACTAATATTCGAAAAATACTTTTACATACTATCTATCGATATAAAACACTGCGTGTTCGTTATATCTGAACTTATGCAAAACAGCAAGCTGTACGTATTTTGCTGGAGTTTGTTTGAATCATAATTTATATTATGTAAAATAGAGTGTTTTAAACCCTAACCTCCTTTGTCAAATCTTACAAACTAAATTAAAGAAGTGACTGATTACAGTCATTACACTTACACCAAGCCCTAGCTTCAGTCTTGCACTAACTATTGTTCTCACAAAATTTAGAAACTCATTAGCATGTCAACAAAAAACAAGTATCATATTTCTCAATTATTCAATTAACAAAATGTTAACGACTGGTTGGTTCGTTTAATTCCGAACTATTAATACTTTTGCAGATCTATCATGATTATGAATTACTCCGAAGATCTTATAAAACAAAAAAAAGAGCTTATTGAAGACTTGGGTGTGTGCTTTGAAACCTGCGAAAGCATGTCGCCGTTATC
>JAGQLJ010000086.1 GCA_020429495.1 Candidatus Dojkabacteria bacterium | reverse complement strand
GCTGGTTTAGCATTAGAATGTAAGTATAGATATCCCGAAATGAATGAAAAATATAAAGCGATATGCAATCAAAAAAAACTGAATATTGGACAACTTTATCTTTATAAATCAAGTAGTAGATGGATTCTAAACTTCCCAACTAAAGACCACTGGAAGTTTCCTTCTAAACTAGAGTATTTAGAAAAAGGTTTAGAAAAATTTGTAACCACCTATGAAGAAAAGGGTATAAAATCTATTGCTTTTCCAATGCTAGGGGCTCAAAATGGGGGCTTGTCTGAAGAGGAGTCACTTGAGCTAATGGAAAATTATTTATTAAAAGTAACTATTCCAGTAGAAATTTATTCATTTTTACCCGATTCAACAGATGATATCTTTCCAAGTCTAAAACTGGCTTTTCTAAATCAAGATAAAAGTGAACTTAAAAAAGTTATTGGTATATCAACCAAGCAAATAGAAATAATCTTAGCATCAATAAAATCTAATAGTATTAGTAATATGATAGGTTTACAAAAACTAAGAGGTGTTGGAGAAAAAGCCATAGAAAAGTGTTATAAATATGCTACTAGCGAAAATGTGAATAAAATTCAAACACATCTTTTTAACAATGACTAAAGATGAGGCTAAGAAAATATTAACAAATTCTATATCCAATTTGCACTCGTATAGAGGTAGTATTACTAATCAAGATATTGATGCTGAAGTAATAAATAATGTTTGTTTAATAATTCTAAGGAAACGAAGAGAAAAACCTAACCATAAGGACAGTTTAGGTGATTTACTAACTAATTTGTTAGCAATAGAAAATGATATCCCCATTTTAATCAAGGCATTTACCGATGCAGCTATTGAACTATTTCCAGATTATTTCGGGGTTAGAAATGTATTAGCTGTATATTTAGGAGTTCCTAATAACTTGTCGTGGGAGGGTATGTGGGACTTTTTAGCAGATTATTTTAGGTCTAACCATGGTGTAGAAATTAATGAAGTTACGACATCTATTACAAAGGTATTTTCATCTATAAGACATGAAAGGTTTGAAAACAACATTTTAGTTTCTGAAAGTGAAGTTGATAGGGTAATAAATATAAATTTTGATAATGAAGATAATATATTGGTAAGTATTGCTCCATCTTTATCTCCTAAAAAAGCTGCTTTAAAATCTGAATCTGAGAATAAAAAAACGTACATAGGCTTTGATACTGATTATTCTTTTATAATTGATTTTGATGATTTCGATGAAATAGAAACTTTCACTTTAGAAATGCCTAATCGTCATCTGAAAATAGTTTATTATGAATGAATTTCAACTAGCTTTTTACAATGAAAACAAGTATATAAAATGTTTATCTGAAGTTTATAGTGGATTAAATTCAATAGAAGAATTCTTATTAAATATTGAAATAAATAACAGTTACCGTGATATAGAGAAAATAATATCTATTTACGATAAAATATTTAAATATGGAGAAATAGCCTATCATACTGAGTATAAAATTGGAAGAGTGTATAAGCCTCTATACTTAGTAAACCCTGGTGAATTTTCGAAATCAAACTCCTATTGGCACATAAGACTAAAACTTAAGTCACCTGACATCATTTTATTTGATGATATTTATGAAAATAAATTATCACAGCTTCTTAAATTCCTTAAACACCTTTTTTCTAAAATTGACAATTACTTTGCTTCCTCAAAAGTTGCTCAATTGAATAAATTCAAGAATTTATTAGATGATATTAGAGCCGATATTAAAAACTACCTTTCAAATGTTGAGCATAGAAATATCATAAGCAAAAGAGAAAAACTAGATGAAGCTAAACTTAAACAAATTCCATTTGGTGGACTTTACTATACTGCTCATTTAGAGAATATTTATAGTATATTAAATAAAGGTATACTATCCCATAATCTTGCTCATTCTAATGGTTTGCTTACAGTAGATATTTCAAACAAAGAAGTAAATGAGAGGAGGAATAGAATAGTAAGTGGTCTAAATGGAAATTTACACGATTATGCCCCTTTATATTTCAATCCAAGAAATCCAATGTTCTATTTTTTATGTAGAAATAGACCTAAAGAAAGTCTTGTTTTAATGCGAATAAATCCCCATATCTTAATGGAGAAAGATGTCAGTTTTTCTGACGGGAATGCTGCTGCTCGAACAACAAAATTCTACACAAGCATAGACGATTTTAACCAACTAAACTGGACTATTATTCAAAATGAATATTGGACAAATTATCCTGATGGTAAAAGAATAAAATGTTCTGAGGTTTTAGTGAAGAAAATGATTCCAATGGCTTATGTTACTGATATATTTGTTTATAATACTAATGCTTTAGAAAGAATAATAAGATTATTCCCCAATCATTATGGGATTAAAACAGAAATTAAAAACAATCTTTATTTTTAGCTCTTATAATAATTACGAACAAAAATTATTAAAAAATTTCGTGTAGGTTTTGTGAAGTTAATCTTTAAAAATTCTCTCGTTGGAAATCACTTTCTTAAATATTTTATTAAATCGGTAATTAATAAAACAAATAATAGTATTAGGTTAAGTATTAGACCTAAAAGTAAACCTACCACCCCAAAAGTTTCACCTATTGAAGCGGAATTGTGTTTTCTTTCTGCACTTTTTATCGCTCTTACCCAATGGTCAGCTTCTAATTCATATTTTAGCAAAGTTGATGAGGATTCATCATTTTCTCTCCAAATAAATTCTTGATTTCCTTTATTATTTTTCATCTTAATTAGTATTATAATTTATTTCTGCACAAATATAACAAATTGCTAACTAATGTTTGCAATTTGTTATAACTTTTTTTATCTTTGATTATATATATAATTAATCATGGAAAACACTTCAATTCAAATCGCCCAAACAATTTTAAACCAAATCAAATATCTTGACTGGTCAGCCCTTTTGGCTTGGGGTGCAAAAAACTATGTTGCTTTACCTGAATCCAAAGATTTTCAAGGAGGGCTTATCTTTAAAGTAAATGGTTTAACATTTAAGGGATGGGTTAAAGTGGAATTAACATGGTTGGATGAGTACAAAGTATCTTTTATCAATAAAAAGGCTGAGGTTGAAAAATCTTATGAAGGTGTTTATTGTGATATGCTTGTTGATATTATTGACTATGTAGAAGGAAAATACGCTGCATAATGAAAAAGTTTGTTGCATATTACAGGGTTTCAACTCAAAAGCAAGGGAATTCTGGGCTTGGTCTTCAGGCTCAGAAAAATGCTGTTGCTAACCATATAAGTGAAAAAGGAAATTTAATTGGTGAATTTACCGAAGTTGAAACTGGAACTAGAAAGAAAAAACGAGTTGAAATTTATAGAGCCATTGAGCTTGCTAAATCAAACAAAGCAACCTTAATTGTAGCAAAACTTGATAGATTAGCTCGTGATGTAGAATTTACCTCAGCTTTATTTAATGGAGGAGTTGATTTCATTTGTTGTGATAATCCAAATGCTAATAAATTAACCATCCAACTCCTAAGTGTAATTGCAGAGCATGAAGCTGAGGTTATTTCAAAAAGAATCAAAGATGCTCTAAAGGTTAAAAAGGAGAAAATAGAGAAGGGTATTTATGTCAATAAGGATGGTTCAGTTATGACACCAATAAATGGAGAGGTCAGATTAGGTAATCCAAATGGTTTTGGTGAATTTCAAAAACTAGGTGTTAAAAAAATAAAAGAAAATGCTAATAACAATAAAAATAATATTCAAGCTATGGATATTATTTGCTCAGCTCGTAAAGAAGGAATGACTTTCCAAGCCATCGCAGATAAATTAAATAAGCTTCAATATACCACAAGGCGAGGCAAGAAATTTAATCCTATTCAAGTCCATAGATTATTTAAAAAATGTGAGGATTAATCTAGGATGCCTTACGAATTTCATTATTTTGTTTTTCAAGAGTTTTTGTAACGATTTCATTAATCCTACAAGTACTAATTCTTTTCAAAAAAGACATTGATTGGCATTCTAGGCTAATATCTTCAATATACTTATAAATATAAGTATTTGCTTTTTTGGAGAAAACTAAATTTGGTATCTTATTGTTAACCTTAATATCAAAGTATTGTTTCAAGGCTAACTTGTTATACTTAAGACTAGGGTCTATTATATATGTTTCATTATTGATTACTACCTCACACCATGTATGATAATTACCTATGTAATGACCTTTTAAATTTATTATACCGTATTTGGCATATTTGTCATTTGTGTTTTTAATATGTAATGCAAGTTTACCTGTAACTTTTCTCGAAACTAATCCATATTCATTAAGTATTTCTGACAAACAATGTCCAATAAGATAGCATCCGCCAGCAGGAGATTTATAATATATCTCCTCTAGAATTTCTTGTAGGTCTAAGGAAATTTTTTCAACTCTTTCGTATTCTAAAGAATTACTTACATTAGGTAGCTTTGAATTCAATTTACTTATCATCAGATTAAGATTTATTATTAATACTGACGCAAATTTCGGGCAACTATTCAGATATAGCTAGGGATTCCTGGGGATTCCCCCAAACTTATTTACAAGGAAAAGAAATTAAGCTTTTATGGTTGTGTCTATTATTCTACAAGTTTAATCTCGGATAAATTTAAAAAAGAATCTATATTTTGGATTGTACTTGCAAAATCAGTCCAAGGTAGGTTTGCAATTATTGAGTTTTGACTATGTGCTAATTCATTTCTTATTTTTTCAGAACGCTCTAGCAAATTTTTGAATTTGGTCTTAGAGTAATCAAATTTGGATAAAAAATCATTTGTATTTCTAAGTATTTCTTTTTTGTCTGAAATCTGAAGGCATTCCAAAAGTGTTAATTGAGAATTATTTCCTTTTCTTCCATTGAATATTTTTTTAGCTAATTCTATTCGTTCACCTTTTAACAGATTAACCCAAGATTCTTCAACATGATATTTGGTAATCCAAAAATTCAAATGCATTTCAAAAAGTGAAATAATTCCAAACAAATATATTCGAACTATAGGTTTATTTATATCAGCTCGAGTGACAATACCTTCGATGGAGTCTGAGACTAAAACATATACATACTCTTTATCACTTAGTATTTTAAACAACTCCGATAATGGTGTTGAATCAGCTGTTACAATATTTAAATTGAAATCTTTTATATATGACTCAATTGGGGCATCACCTAGTTCTTTATGAACTAAGTAGCCAATTTTTTTGTCTTGGTGAACAACACCTAAAGTATCAAAATCTCTTTGTTCAAGAGTTTGAATCACTTCAAGTATGTTGTCTCCAATATTACAACAGGCTAGTGGTTCGTAAATAAACTTTGTTGTAATATTATCTGCGAAAATGTTTTGTAATTCAGAAAAGGATGTCCCCTTTCTTCTTATACCTGTATGTTTTGAATACCAAAGTTGAAATCCCA
>JAGQLJ010000085.1 GCA_020429495.1 Candidatus Dojkabacteria bacterium | reverse complement strand
TTTAGAAGATGAATATTTTAATTTAAAAGATAATTTATCTTATTTAAAAAATTATTTTAAGACTGAAACAATAAAAGGTTTAGGAATTTCTGACGAAAGCTATTTTATTAATGCAATTGCATCTCTTCTAAAGTATGCAGAAGATACTCAGAAAAAAACACTAAATCATATTACAAAAATTGAAAAGAAAAACTTTTCTGATTATATGCAGCTTGATGAATCAACAATTGCTAACCTAGAACTACTTTATCCAATTCAAACATCAGGAGATTTAAAAGCAACAGTATTTGCTGTTATAAACAAAACTTTGACTGCAATGGGACAGCGTATGCTTAGATATTGGTTAGTAAACCCACTAATTAATGCAGAAAGATTACAAGCAAGATTAGATTCAGTTGAATACTTCCATAATAATCCAATTATTACTGATGATACTGCAGAATTCCTAAATAAAATTTATGATTTTGAAAGATTATCAGGGAAAATTGGCTTAGAGTCTGCCAATCCTAAAGATATTGTTCTATTGAAAGAAAGTTTAATTACATCATTAGAACTTTTTAAAAGTCTATCGTCAGAAAATTTACCTGAAAGATTAAAATTTCTGACACACATAGAAAATAAAGATAAGATTGATGACTTTATAGCTATTGTAGAAAATACACTCAAAGAAGATCCACCTGCAGAAACTGCAAACGGAGGTTATGTAAAAGATGGATTTAATTCTGAAGTTGATGATTTAAGAAATACAAAATTTAACTCAACTAAGATTTTAAAAGAAATTCAGAAAAGAGAATCTAGCGCAACTGGAATTACATCTTTAAAAATAGGATTTAATAAGGTATTTGGTTATTACATTGAGATAACTAGAACAAATGCAGATAAAGTTCCAGATTCTTACATCAGAAAACAAACATTAGCAAATGCAGAGAGATACATTACTCAAGAGCTAAAAGAACTGGAAGATAAAATATTAAGTGCTGATGATAAGTTGATTGCTTTGGAAAATCAGATTTATTTAAAATTAATCTCAGAACTAAAACAATATATTCCATTTATTCAGCAGATTGCACAAAATATTGCAGAGATTGATTGTTTTGCTAGTTTTGCCCAAACTGCAAGATTACAAAGATTTATTAAGCCAGAAATTACTAGAGATAATATTTTAGAAATAAAAGATGGAAGACATATTGTGGTAGAGCAATTACAAGATAACTTTATAACCAATAATGCATCCTTTAACACTAAAAATGGAATTTTTCATATACTAACTGGTCCAAACATGTCTGGCAAATCAACATATATAAGGCAAGTGGCTCTAATCACATTGCTAGCTCAAATTGGTAGCTTTGTGCCAGCATTAAAAATGAAATTTAGTTTAGTAGATAGAATTTTTACAAGAGTTGGGGCATCAGACAATTTAGCAAAAGGAGAATCTACATTCATGCTTGAAATGATTGAAACTTCAAATATTATTAACAATGCAACAAATAGAAGTTTAATAATCTTAGACGAAGTTGGAAGAGGAACAAGTACTTACGATGGTGTAGCAATTGCATGGGCAATTATTGAATATATCATAGATAATATTGGAGCAAAAACTCTATTTGCAACACACTATCACGAGCTTATTGAATTAGATAAAAGATATAAATCGATAAAAAATTACCATGTGTCTGTAGCTGAAGCTAATGGTGAAGTTATCTTTCAATATAAAATTGAGAGTGGTGGAACAGATAGAAGCTATGGAGTGCATGTTGCAAAGATAGCTGGTGTGCCAGAAGAAATTGTTAAAAGAGCAAACGAGATTTTAGGGAATTTTGAGAATTCTGATAAAGTTAATACAAAAAAGGAAAAGAAGTTAAAGAAAATTCAACCTAAGAAAATACATCCAGAACAGATAGGATTACTATAGCTTCTTTAATTATGTAGCTTCTTCTAAAAAGAATTGAATATTTTTTTTATAAAGTCTTGCAAACTCTAATAACTCAATTACATCAATTCTTCTATCTCCACTTTCAACTTTAGAAACGTATGATTGATATTTACCTAATGCATCAGCAACTGCTTCTTGCTTCATTCCGCTTTGTAATCTTGCTTCTTTAAGCTTACGAACAACAGATTCATACTTAGGTTTGTATATAGTTTTTTTCATAAAGTTTTTTTTGACCTGAATTATATGTCGTTATTTTATGACAACGTGTCAAGTTTTCCCAAATGAGAATAAAATAAAGGGGAAACAATATTATATAAAAACGCAAATTTAGCCAAGATACGGTATAATACACTATGAGCATTACAGATCGACAGCAAAAATTACTTCAGGCAATTATTGAAGAATTTATTGAAACAGCAGAAGCGGTTGGTTCAATTAGTCTTTTAGACAAATATCAATTTAAGTTAAGCTCAGCAACAATCAGAAATGAAATGGCTGAACTTGTATTTAGAGGATATTTATATAAAAAACATTCAAGTGCAGGAAGAATTCCTACAACTAAAGGTTGGCGATTTTTTGTAGATAAAATTAATGCAGATAAAATTAACTATATTGATGCTAATACAAAAGACGAAGTTATTAGTAATCTAGTTAAGCTTAAAAACGAGAAAACTCATTTGATTAGACAAGGGCTAGAATTTTTGAGTGGTATGGCTGATAACGCTGTTGTTGCTCTTCTAGAAAATAGTATTTACTATGCTGGTCTTTCAAATATTACTCATCTTCCAGAAATGAAAGAAGAAGATAATCTAAAAAGAATTTTAAAAATTCTAGAAGACTATTACACACTTTCTGAAGTTTTTCATAAAAATAAAAGTGCAGAAAACATTAATATTCTAATTGGAGAGGAAGAAACAGGAAAAGAAATATTTAAAAACTATTCGGTAATATTCTCTGAGGTGCAATTTGATAATTCGAAAGGTTTTATTGCTGTTGTTGGTCCAAACAGAATGGACTATCAAAAAGTAATATCTTCACTAAAATACATTTCAGATACAATCAAGTACGTAATCAACAATTAATCTTCAGTATATTTTTGAACTTTTTTTAGTAAATCATCGATATCAAGCTCTGCTTTAATTATATATTCAAGTATATGAAAGTCTTTGAAATCTGTTTGCTTAACACTTTCTTTATCTAAATTTGAAATTATAATTACACCTATATCTTTTCCCTCGTCCATTTCGCGCATCTGTTTTAGCAGTTCAACACCATTCATAAAAGGCATAATTAAATCTAGTAGAACTAAAGAAGGTTTAATGTCTTTAATTTTTTGGAGTCCTTCTTCGCCATTTCTTGCAGTATAAACAGCCAAGTGACTGTCCTCTGAAAGTTTTTCTTCAATTGCAGAAGAAATCATTCTTTCATCTTCTATAATTAAAATCTTTGATTTATTTTCCATATTAGAAAGTTGTAAATTAAGTAATTATATTTCTAAAGAGTATGCATAGCAACCAGTTTGCTTTGTCTTTTATGCCCTTCTGTTCTATAATTACCAAACGGAAACGATGTTAGCGGTTGACTGTGTTGTTCTGCAAAATAGCAAACTGCTAATATTAATCTCCGTAGAATAAGATATTTTAACTATTATCCACATGAGTGGAGAATTTTATATATGAAAGAAGTCTCAAAGACTATTTCTGTTGCAAAAAAAGATGTAGAAATTGCAACAGGAAAATTAGCAACGCTATCTCACGGGGCTATAAAACTAACAATGGGAGGAACTGTTTTATTTGCTGCAGTAACAGTAGATAACTCAGATTCAGATTTAGATTATTTTCCACTTTCAGTAGAATATATTGAAAAAATGTACGCTAGCGGAAATATTTCTGGATCAAGATTTAAAAAGAGAGAAGGATTACCATCTGATGAAGCAACAATTAAGGCAAGAGAAGTTGACCATTCAATTAGATCTCTGTTCCCAAAGAGTTTTAAAAGAGCAGTATCTGTTGTTTTAACAGTTCTAGCTTATGATGGAGAAAACGATCCACAAGCACTAACAGTTCTTGGAACAAGCTTAGCAATTATGCAGGCAGGAATTCCATTTGCAGGGCCTTGCTCAAGTGTTGTTGTTGGAGTTAATCCAGATAATACATTTACTATAAATCCTTCCGCAGAGGGTAGAGAAGATTTGGCTGGAGAATTTATTATCTCAGGAGTTGATGGAAAAACGCTATCTTTTGAAGGTTGGGGAAAAGAACTAACTGAAGATACAATGGATAAACTTTTAGATGCTGCAGATAAAGAGATTAGATCAATCAATAAACAACAAACTGAATTTATTAAAACAATTGATAAGACTTTAGATCTTGATCCAAACTTATATGACAACAAGCCAGCTGATGAGAAATTAATTGATTTAGTAAAGAAATCATTTAAAGATCAAATAAAAGAAGCAATGTTTGTAGGTGAAAAAGATAAAAGAGATGAAAAGCTTGGACATATCCAAGAAGAAGCAAGAGTAAAATTTCTTGAAGAAGATGAAGAAATTGATGCTAATGAGCTTTCAGCTGCAGTTGATTATGTGGCAAGGGCAGTTTTAAGAGAAGGCGTTATGGAAAAAAATGAAAGAGTTTCAGGTAGAAAACTTGATGAAATTAGACCATTATCTGCTTCAATTGATGAACTTCCAACTGTTCACGGTTCAGCAGTATTTACAAGAGGTCTAACTCAATCACTTTCAATAGTAACTCTTGCTCCAAAAAGCAGTGAGCTTCTATTTGATGATATGGAAGGTGAAGGGGCAAAAACATTTATGCACCACTATAACTTCCCTCCATTTTCAACTGGAGAAGCTGGAAGATACCGATATCACCCAGGAAGAAGAGAGATTGGACATGGAGCGATTGGTGAAAATGCATTAATGAATATGGTTCCTTCAACTGATGATTTCCCATATACAATTAGAGTTGTTTCAGAAATTATGAGTTCAAATGGATCAACTTCAATGGCTGCAACTTGTGCATCAAGTATGGCACTAATGGCTGCAGGAGTTCCAATGAAAGAACAAGTAGCTGGAATTGGCGTTGGGTTAGTTACAGAAGATGGAAACCCAGAAAACTATAAATTACTATTAGACATTGAGGGAATTGAAGATTTTTATGGAGATATGGACTTTAAAGTTGCAGGAACTGAAGAGGGGATTACTGCACTTCAGATGGATGTAAAAATCACCGGTATTACTATGGAGATTCTCGCTGATGCTATAAAAGCAGCACATGCTGGTCGTATACATATTTTAAACAAGATGTTGGAAGTAATTGATCAGCCACGTGCAGAGTTGAATAAGTATGCACCACGTATTTCAACGATAAAAATTAATCCTAAAAAGATTGGTGAGTTGATTGGTCCTGGTGGAAAAATCATCCGTGCTTTGCAAGAAGAGACAAATACAGAGATTAGTGTTGAAGAAGATGGAACTGTGCATATTGCAGGTGTTGACCCAGAAGGTTTGGAGCGTGCACTTGAGCAGGTTGAATTGTTAACGAAGGAAGTTGAAGTTGGCCAGGTTTATACAGGTGAAGTTGTCCGAATCATGGACTTTGGTGCATTTGTAGAATTAATCCCTGGAAAAGATGGACTGATCCATATCTCTGAGCTCGCACCTGGATTTGTAAAGAGTGTTCGCGATGTTGTAAAAGAAGGCGATATGGTTGAAGTTAAAGTTATTGAAATTGATGATCAAGGCCGCGTTAACCTCAGTCGCAAGGCTTTGATGGGTGAACAACGTGCTGAAGAGCAGCATGGCGGTTCTGATTCAGAGTAGTTTTTTCCTTTCGTATAAGTAAAAATAGCCCCATGTATTGTTCTGTTCGTGTGTTAT
>JAGQLJ010000084.1 GCA_020429495.1 Candidatus Dojkabacteria bacterium | reverse complement strand
CAGATGATGGGAGTGTGGGGTAAGCAAGATAAAATATATTTAGATAATGAGGGCAACCTTGACTATGATAAAATTAGGATAAACTTTAAAGATGGAATTGGACAAATAGGTAGACTAAGCGATGCTAATGGCGGATTAAGTCCCGTAGAGATGGCTGAGATGGCCAACGCACTTCAGAAGTATTTTAGAGAAGAAACAAGATTAGGCATACCAGCAATAATACATGAAGAATGCTTGCATGGATTAGCAGCAAAAGAAGCAACAAGCTATCCTCAACCAATAGGGCTTGCTTCAACATTCAATCCAGATCTAATAGAAAAGATATATACAGCGATAGCAGAAGATGCGAGAAAGCGAGGTGCACACCAAGCGCTAACACCGGTAGTAGATGTTGCAAGAGATCCAAGATGGGGAAGAGTAGAAGAAACATTTGGAGAAGATCCTCATTTAATAGCGGAGATGAGCAAGGCCGCAATAAGAGGATTTCAAGGTGATCAAGATTTTCTAGAAAAGAAGAGAGTAATAGCAACACTAAAGCATTTTGCAGCACATGGTCAGCCGGAATCAGGGGCAAACTGTGGACCTGCAAATTTTTCAGAAAGAGTACTAAGGGATACATTTCTTGCACCGTTTAAAGAAGTAATAAAAGAGACAAAACCATTATCTGTAATGGCCTCTTATAATGAGATAGATGGAATACCCTCACATGCAAATATATGGCTACTAAGAAAAATATTAAGAGACGAATGGAAATTTGATGGATATGTTGTTTCTGATTATTATGCAATAACCGAGTTGAACCAAAAGGACGAAACAGTAAGTCATTCAGTCGCAAAAGATAAAGTTGATGCAGCTTACTTGGCTGCAATGGCTGGAGTAAATTTAGAGCTTCCAGAAATTGATTGTTACCCATATTTAATAGATCTTGTTGAAAACGGAAAATTAAGTGAAACAGTAATAGATGAATTAGTAGCCCCAATGCTTAGGGTAAAATTTCAGATGGGTTTATTTGAAGATCCCTATGTAGATCCATTACTAATTAAGAATGAAGTTAAACTAGAACAAGACAAAAAAATTGCTTTGCAAGCTGCACACGAAACAATCATCTTGTTAAAAAATAATAACGACTTACTTCCGTTAAATATTAACGATAAAAAAACAATTGCAGTTATAGGTCCAAATGCAAATAGAGTTTTACTTGGTGGATACAGTGGAAAACCAAAAGAACACACAACAGTGCTTCAAGGAATAAAAGATAAAGTCAAAGAAAATTTGAAAATACTTTATAGCGAAGGCTGTAAAATAACAATAGGCGGATCATGGGAAGAAGATGCTGTAACATTATCAGATCCTGAAGAAGATAAAAATTTAATTAAAGAAGCTGTAAAAACAGCAGAAAAATCTGATGTAGTAGTTTTGGTTTTAGGTGGTAATGAACAGACATCAAGAGAAGCATGGCAAAAAGATCATTTGGGTGATAGAACAAGTTTAGACTTAGTTGGAATGCAGAATGAATTAGTATCAGAAATATTAAAAACTGGGAAACCAGTTGTAGTATTGCTGTTTAACGGCAGACCAAATTCATTTAATTATATTAATGAAAATGTGCCGGCAATATTAGAATGCTGGTATTTAGGTCAAGAAAATGGCAACGCAGTTGCAGATGTATTATTTGGGGATGTAAATCCGAGTGGAAAATTACCTATCTCAATACCCAGATCAGTAGGACATATACCATGTCATTACAATCATAAACCATCATCAAGAAGAGGATATTTATTTGATGATATTAGTCCTCTTTATCCATTTGGATATGGTATGAGTTATACGACTTTTGAATTAAGCAATACAAATCTGAAAGATAAAATAATAAAGAAAAATTCATGTACAAAAATTTCAGTTGATATTACAAATACTGGAAATGTAGCAGGAAGTGAAGTTGTGCAGTTATACATTAGAGATTTGGTAAGCAGTGTAACAAGACCGGTAAAAGAGTTGAAGGGATTTGAGAAAATATTTTTAGAAGCTGGTGAGA
>JAGQLJ010000083.1 GCA_020429495.1 Candidatus Dojkabacteria bacterium | reverse complement strand
TTTACGCTAAGTTTCAATTCAAATTTTAATTTATTAAATATTTCTTCTTGAAAAGAATAAAAACCATTAAATAGTTGATCAAGCTCTTGATTTAATATCCCCATTGTTTGAAGAAATCTCATCCTTTCCATTATAGGAGAATCTTTTTCCCAACGATTCACCATTTGTTTTCTTATAGCTACACTGGATAATAAGGTTAAATTCAAATATAACTTTTGATTTAGCTCTACAGAAGAAAATATATCTATTTTTACAGGCAAAAATAAAGTTTGCCCCTGGCTGCCAATGTATTGCTCGCTGCCAACGACCTGTATCGAACGAGAAGTATTCAAAACACTCTCGCTGATAATTTCTAAACGTTTACTTTGATCTTCCAAGAAAACTATTCCTGGAGCGACTTCCTTTGATTTGACCGCATGCCATAAACCTTGAAAAGTCTTAGCTAGCAAATCCATTAAAAACTCAAATCTATTAAATCCTTAAGAGCCCGAATAATTTCTGGATCATCGGATAAAACTTCAGCAATACCTACATAACCTGCTCGGCGTGGTTCCATTCCATCATGAATTAATTTAGCAGTGTTAACTAGCAATCTAGTTGAAACTGTTTCTTTTAAATTATACTCAGCTAGTAGACGTATCTTCTGAGCTAATTTTGCTAACATACGAGCCTCATTGCTGGAGACTTCAGTTAACCGAAGAATTAAATTAGATTCATCTTCATCATTTAAATAATCCATCACAAGGCTGACAAAGCGCTGCCTGGTTGAAGGTTTCAGTTCTTTAAATCCTTGCTGGTAACCTGGATTAAAACTGGCCACACACATAAAGCTGGCTGGTGCTTGAATTGTTTCGTTCAAGCGATCTAAATAAAGCTCGCGTCGATGGTCTGTTAATGGATGTAAGGCCACAACAACATCTTCACGAGCTTCTGCAACCTCATCTAAATATAAAAGAGCCCCACTGCGAACAGCTCTGGTAACAGGCCCATCTTGCCAAATTGTTTCAGCTCCTTTAATTAAAAATCTTCCCAATAGATCTGCACTGCTTGTGTCTTCATTACAAGCGACTTTAATAAGATGAAGCTTCAATCTTTCGGCCATTACTTGAACTAGCTGTGATTTACCACACCCCGTAGGACCTTTGAGCATAAGAGGTAATTGATTGTAATAACACCTTTCAAAAACCTCTATTTCATGATTGCGTTCGCAGAAATAATTATTCATTCTTGCCCTTTCACCTCACCACGAGGCAAGCCAAACTTAATAAAATTGTAAACAAAGGCAATGATCCCTAGGGTAAATAAGCTTGCAGCAAGAACCAATCCTAAAAAATGAACTTGTAATTGATTTTGGACAAATATGAAATCAAGTCCCATCTTTCTTTCTAAATAAACTTGAGTAATTCCTGCCACGGCAAATGCTAAAGTCATAGCAATCATTCCTATATTTGAAGTCCAAAAAGCAAAAGTATTCATGGCCGAATCTTGTAATTTTCGTCCAGTCAGCTTAGGCATCGTGTAGGTAATAATGGCTAAGACTAAACAAGCATAAGCTCCCCAAAAAGCCATATGCCCATGCATCGCTGTGACTAAGGTTCCATGGGTGTAAAGATTAACTTGAGGTAATGTGTGAGCAAATCCTAAAAATCCAGCTCCTACAAATGAAAGAATGGCACAAGCAATGGTCCAAGAAAGTGCTGTCCTATTATCAGGAATCTTACCTCCCTTTTTAGCCATCGAAATGGCATAAATAGCCATGCCTAAGAAAGCAACTGGTTCTAATGCGCCGAACACTCCACCAATGATTAGCCAATACCTTGGAGTCCCAATGAAATAATAGTGGTGACCAGTTCCTAAAATTCCTGAAAGAAAAGTAAACCCAACGATAATATACAACCACTTTTCTATAATTTCGCGATCCACCCCTGTCAGTTTTATAAGTAGGAATGAAAGAATAGCTCCCA
>JAGQLJ010000082.1 GCA_020429495.1 Candidatus Dojkabacteria bacterium | reverse complement strand
TAAAGATTAGAAAACACGATATTAGTTGGACTGTTACCTTCTAATAGTCAATAGATTAATCATAAATATCGTTTACAAAAATGCTTCTTTTTTCCAATGATTAGGTAAGATTGAAGCATTTTTTGTGTTAGAACAACTCTAGTTGCGTTGGTGGTGGTTCTTTAGGTATCTCTGCACGTCCCCAAAAATTCATAATATTCCCAAATTGTTTGTCCGTTATCCTTAAAACACTCACTTTTCCCAATGGAGGTAATAATTTCTTAATGCGTTTTTCATGTACGTCTGCACTTTCACTACTCGCACAATGACGCATGTAAACAGAATATTGCATCATGGTAAACCCATCTTTCAATAAATTTTTTCTAAAACTAGCTGCATTTTTTCTGTCTTTTGAAGTGTCAGTTGGTAAATCAAAAAAAACAAATAGCCACATAATTCGATATCCATTTAGTTCCATAAAGAAGGATACTTTATTTTTTTTCGTTTACCCGTAAAACACTGTTGCAGTGAACTTGCAGTTTTTTGGAGTCCAACCATTAATGGGCTTTTTTCCTCTTTAAAATACACTGTTCTAGTTAGAACTTGAAGTAGCACAGATTTTATTTCAGTATTAAGCTCTTGTTCATCATAATGCTGCATTATGGTATAAACCGCTTCGTCTACTAGAGGTCTAAAAGGCTCCATAATATCATCGGCTAGAGCAAAAGCATTGTATTTACTTTTATGATGAATACCTAAAGTATTCAATAGCCCACTACCTGATAATGCTCTTGCAGTTGCAGCTCTTAAAATAGCATAGCCATAGTTCAAGAAATTATTAGGGTAATTACCAAATCGTTCTCGTTTGAAGTTTATTTCAAAAAAGGATTTCCAATAAAAATTAGCAGCTACGGCTTCCATATTTGTTGTATCCCCACTTAACACTTTACTTCTTAAAAACTCAAAATTGTTTTTCTTCTTGGTAACCTTTTCTAACAATAGACCTTGATTTTTAATTTTTTCTTTAACTGTTTGTTGCCATAGTTGTTTTTTTAATGGAGCACTAGCTATGATTTGGCTCTTAAACAACTCTTGTTGAATGTGATGACTGTTTAAATTTAAAAACATACCATTAGGTAAGTGGGATTTGTTACAAATAATCACTGCAGAATTATTTTCAATAAGATGATTGTAAGCTGTTATACTCATATAAACTTCAGCGTTATCAATAACAACGAATCCTATGTCCTCAATTGGAATTGTTTTGCTCGCGATTTCTGAATTTATTACTAGTTGATTATCTCTAGTAGTAATTGAGCATTTACTTGAAAATAGAAGTGTTTTTTTAAGCATAGTTAATCAAGTGCCTTAGTTTGTTAATTAAGATACGCTTAAAAAAGTAAAAAACAGGTGTTTATGTTATTTTATGTTTAATTAAAGAATTGTAATTGAGCCTCTTAAATATAGCGGTGAGTTTCCCGTCCAGACCGCAAACCATTAGAAACCTCTACATTTTGTAGGGGTTTTTTGTTTTATATCTTCAACTTTAAATGATTGTAATTTATTGATGGTCAATAAATAAAAATTGGCTTATATTAGTTTATCCCGACTTAAAGGCGTTACTTTGCAGGGTTAGTAACATTATCATCTAGTAAAGATCTTTTTCTTTCCAGTTTAATTTCCTTCCTATTTCATTTTTTCGCTAACACGCAACCAGTTGCTGAACTCAAGTCAAGTTTAGATTTTTTATCTTTTTACTGGACTTGGTCAAGGCACTTATTTATTAAACAATTTAATTTTTTATACCATGGAAGGAACTGTAAAATTCTTCAACAAGTCCAAAGGGTTTGGATTTATTACTGCTGATGACACAAAAGAAGAAATCTTTGTGCATATATCTGGTCTAATTGATGACATTAATGAAAATGATAAAGTAACGTTTAATACCGAACGAGGTAAAAAAG
>JAGQLJ010000081.1 GCA_020429495.1 Candidatus Dojkabacteria bacterium | reverse complement strand
CTAAGGCCCGCCCCTTCTTTACTTAAAGATTGTTTAAATAAACATCAGGAGTAACATCTTTAATTGGATAGGTTGGTTTATCTTCTTTTTCTGTACTTGCTCCTAAAACTCCCCTTGTGTCTGCATCAATTGTAATAAATTGTTGTTGAAAGCTTAAGACAAAATAAGCAATTACAGAAACCACAATTAACCCCGCTATTATTAGTATGTCTAATGGTAGTTTTCTATTATTCATATTATAAATATACATTGAATCTAAAGAATAATACAGATTTACAAAATAACTTCTCTTTTAAACTTTATAAAAAACCCGCTATACTGTTTAAAGTTAAAAACTAAAAATTGGTTCAATTTAAAAACGTAACAAAAGTTTATACAAATGGTTTAGCAGCTGTAAAAGATATCAGCTTTATGATTAATGAAGGTGAGTTCGTATTTTTGATTGGTCCTTCAGGTAGTGGAAAAACAACATTGATTGAGCTTTTAATAAGAGATCAAAAGCCAAGTGAAGGAAAAATATATTTAAATGATTATGACATTACAAACCTTTCGAGAAATAGAATATATAAATTAAGACGGCAAATCGGAGTAATTTTTCAAGACTACAAGTTGATAGAAGATAAAACCGCATACGAAAATGTTGCATTTGCAATGGAAGCAGCGGGCAAAAAGCCTAAAGAAATAAAAGAAGCAGTACCGTATGTTCTAGATGTTGTTGGTCTTTCGAATAGAATGAAAGCATTCCCAGTACAACTATCAGGAGGTGAGCAACAGCGTGTTGCTATTGCAAGAGCAATTGCTAATAATCCTAAAATACTAATTGCTGATGAACCTACAGGTAATTTAGATCCAGCAAGTGCATGGGATATTGTTCAAGTACTTGCGAAAATTAATAATTGGGGAACAACAGTAATTATGTCTACGCATGGAACTGATATTGTTAATACACTGAATAAAAGAGTAATACAAATGGAGAATGGAAATATTGTTAGAGATGATAATGAAGGACAATATGAGTTTAGTACAGAGAAAGAAGAAGGAGAGTTAAAAGAGATTATGGAAGAAGTTCACAGTGAACCTGTTGTTAAGGCTAAAACATCATTCAAAGTTAACTTAAGTTCTGCAAAAGAAGAAGCTACAGAAGAAGCTGAAGAAGAAACAAAAGAGCCTAAAAGAGGATTCTTTTCAAAACTATTTGGAAAGAAAAAAACGGAGGAAACTCCAATAACAGAAGTAGTTGGATCTGAAGAGACAGCAGAACCAGTTGAGACAGTAACAGAAGTAGAGACTGAAATAGAGGAAAAAGAAGAAAAGCCTAAGAAGAAAACTAAAAAAACAGAAGAAAAACCTGTAGTTGAACCAAAAGTTCAAGACAAAATTGAGCCTGAAGAAGATACTACTGATGAAGCAGAATCAATAGATGAAGAGCCTGAAGCAGCAAGTAAAGAAGAAGCTCCAACTGAAACAGAAGAAGAATCGGCAAGCACTGGTTTGGCTAAATCTAGAAAAACAGATAAAAAGAATACAGATGACAAACAAGAGAAAGTTAAAAAGATTTCTAAATCTTTAGAGAAAAAATTAAATGAATATTCAGATATGGAAGTCAGTTTTTTAAATATTCCAAAGTCATTAATCAAACAACTTGAAGAAAATGGATATGACACTATTGGTAAAATTATTGATGATGGCCCAGAAGCTTTAACAGAAAAGATTAATATAGATCCTGAAGAGGTAGTAATGATTGCGAAAGCTTTAGAAAAAGTAGTTAAAGAATAGAACTATACATACAATTCAAATCCGAATATAATAATAAATATTAACAATTTTTATTGTCTAGAAATAAATGATAAGAAGAATTCTAACTAATACAAGAAAACATATTTTAAGAAGTGGTTGGGTTGGTTGGGCATCAGTATTTGTAATGACATTAGCATTCCTTGTTGCAAGTATATTCGGTGGAATGGCAATGGTTGCAAATCTTTATATTCAATATATCGAGAGCAAAAGCAACATGCTTGTTTTCTTTAACGTTGGAACAGATCCAGAAATTGTAAATAGATTAAGAACAGAATGGGAAACTGATCCAAAGATTAGCGAAATCGTCTATATGTCTGAAGAACAGGCTTTTGACTTCTATTCAGCATATACTTCCAGAGTTGTCCCAGAACAATATAGAGTTCTAACAAGATTTGATGAGAAAAAATTACCTTCAAGTTTAGAAATTAAAATTAATTCTTTAAATGATATCTCAGATGTACAAAATAGATTACAAAAAGATATTGATGCGGAATTAGCAAAATTAATAATTGTAGATATAAATGATTCTGAAACTCCTGTGGATGAAACTGCTCCTGCAGAAACTGATACAGCAGCGGATCAACCTGCAGAAGAGACAACAACAGAAACAACTGACCAAACTGCAACTGATGAGTCTACAACTGATACAACAGCAGAAAGTGATTCAATAAGTCTTGGATCTTCATCAAACGAATCTGAAATAAGATATAAATATTCAGATGAACCAGGCGATAAACCAATTCAACTTTTGATTGATAACGAAAACTTAGAGACACTTAAAGATGTGTTCTTTACAGCAAGAATGATTGGTCTAGGAACACTGTCACTTCTGTTCGTATTTGTAAGTATTTTCATTTTCATGACTGTTGAATTTAGATTGTATAACCAAAAAGAAGAAATTGGAGTTATGCAATTAGTTGGTGGAAGTTTAATGTTTATTCGAGCACCATATATCCTTGAAGGAGGTTTTTATGGAATGCTAGGGTCACTGTTATCTTCAGCAATAATAGGTGGAATTTTATATTTCATATTTATTATTAATGCAGGATCAACACTAACAAAATATCTATACAATAACTTTGGACAATTACCTTGGCCAGATTTGAATAACGTTGGATTAGCAGCTCTTGTTGCAGGGTTAGCAGCAGTAGGATTTTTCTTAGGAGCAATGAGTAGTTATTTCTCTATAAGAAGATACATCAGATAGAACATTTATAAAATTTACTTATTTATTAATAAATATTTATGAAGGCATTTTACGATT
>JAGQLJ010000080.1 GCA_020429495.1 Candidatus Dojkabacteria bacterium | reverse complement strand
TAATCTGAAGGATAACCAGGTATATAAATATCTTTTACTGCTCCAGTTTTAATTACTAAACCATAAGATCTATAGGTTAAAAAAATTTCTGAAGATTGGTTAGTTGCAATATTTCTTGGATGTGGAACTTTTACAACAAAATTGTTCGATTCATTTTGTTCTATTTCGTACTCCAAAACATTTCCGCTATCATCTTTTACTTCAATAGAATCGATTGTCATTTGTAATTTTTCTTCTGATTCAGGGTCTCCCTCAACAGGATTAAAAATGGTAAAGCCTTCATATGAGTTTTGGGGAACTTGATAACCATATTGAGTTACTGTGACTTTTTTAGACTCATTTACAAGAATATAATCATCTTCAAGTGTGAAAGTTCTTGTATGAATCTTTTCTGCTATTGCTGCATTAGTTTTTCCAAGAGAAGCAAATCCAAATAAGAATAAGATAGATATGCTAAATAAAATTGTTAATATTTTCTTAAATTGCATACCGATATTATACCTGAAGTAGTTAAGGGAATTCATAAAATCAACGATACATGCTACTATATTGTTGCTATGATTGATTTATCTCACTTAAATCCCCAGCAAAAAGAAGCTGTAGAAACAACAGAAGGACCACTTCTTGTTTTAGCAGGTGCTGGTTCTGGAAAGACATCAGTTTTGACGCATAGGATTGCATTTATTTTAGATGCAGGTTTGGCAGGACCTACAAATATCTTGGCTGTGACTTTTACAAATAAAGCAGCAGGAGAGATGAAAGAAAGAGTTGCAAGATTACTTGAAGATAATGATTCTGAAGGAGCACAAATGACATCACTTCCATGGATGGGAACTTTTCATTCAATTGGGGTAAAGCTTTTAAAGATATATGGAGAGCATGTTGGTCTAGATAGAACTTTTTCTATTTACGATTCATCAGATCAGCTTTCTGCGGTAAAAGAGGCAATGGACAGATTAAAAATTCCAACAAAAGATTTTAATCCAAGAGCAATTCAAAACTATATTTCATCTGCAAAAAATCAACTAATTACACCAATTGATTATGAATCATTTGCGCAAGGATATTTTGCTCAAACTGTTGCAGAAATTTATCCTGTTTATCAAAAAATTCTAAAAGAAAATAATGCGGTAGATTTTGACGATTTGATTATGCTTTCAATTAAACTTTTGGAAGAAAATAAAAAGATTCTAGAAAAATTTCAAAACGATTTTAAATATATTTTGGTTGATGAGTATCAAGATACCAATCACGCTCAATATAGAATGATTAAGCTTTTAGCAGCGGTACATAAAAATATTTGTGCAGTTGGAGATGATGACCAAAGCATTTATTCTTTTAGAGGAGCAACTATCCAAAATATTCTAAACTTCGAAAAGGATTACACAAACTGTAAAGTTATAAAGCTTGAACAAAACTATAGATCCACAAAAAAGATTTTAGAAGCATCTTATCAAGTAATTAGTAAAAACAGAGCAAGAAAAGATAAAAAATTATGGACCAAAAATGATGATGGAGAAAAAATTATTGTTTACACTGCATCTGATGAAGAAGACGAGGGTAGATGGATTGTTAAGCAAATTGAACAAAATGAAATAGATTTTAATGATGTGGCACTTTTATATAGAACAAATGCACAATCTAGATCTTTAGAAGAAGCATTTATAAATGCAGGAATTCCATACAGAATTATTGGTGGTGTGCGTTTTTACGAGCGAAAAGAAATTAAAGATGTGCTTGCATATATGAAGCTAATCTATAATCCAAAAGATAATAAAAATTTAGAAAGAATAATTAATGTACCAAGAAGAGGAATAGGGGCTAAAACAGTTGAAGAACTTAAGATGGAGGCTGCATCAAAAAATTTAAGCCCCGGAGAATTTTGTTTAACAGAAGGTGAATTAAGAAACTCAAAACTTGAGAATTTTGCAAATACGGTAAAAGATTTGAAAAAACAATCTAGTGAAATGAATATAGTAGATTTTATTAACTACATAATTGAACGTTCAGGTTATTTGGAAATGTTAGATGATGGAACTCTAGAAAATCAATCTAGAATAGAAAATATTCGTGAGCTGATTACAGTTGCTGCTAAATTTATTGATGAAGAGCCGTTGGTTGCACTTGAACTATTTTTAGATGAAGTATCACTTCTAGAAGGAGCTGCCTCAAAAGAAGAGAATGAGGATAGTGTTACACTCATGACAATTCACTCAGCAAAAGGACTAGAGTTTAAAAACGTATATGTTGTTGGTATGGAAGAAAATCTATTTCCACATTCAAATACTATGTTTGATGATAAAGAATTAGAAGAAGAGAGAAGACTAGCTTATGTTGCAATTACAAGAGCAAAAGAAAGATTACATTTAACACATACACTAAATAGAAAATATTTTGGGTCAGTGCACGCAAATCCTCCTTCAAGATTTTTAACAGATATTCCAGAAGAGTTGGTTGAGCTAATTGCACCGGATGTTTCTAGCTATTCTTCTTGGGGAAGCAGCGAGTCTCACACAGATACATTTAACGAGAATGTAGACTTAGAAATCGGTGATAGAGTTAAGCACGAATACTTCGGTATCGGTACAGTCAAGAATATGGATTCTGAAATGATAGAAGTTGATTTTGGTGCAGTTTATGGAGTAAAAGAGCTGATGCTTGAATATGCTAGGCTTGAGAAGTTATGAGATTCCCTCCTTGAGGAGGGTGGTATAAAGTAAAGCGAAGCGCATACTTTATGCCGGGAGGTGTAACAGTAACACCCCTCCCCTTACTTCGCCAAGGCTTCGTAAGGTACTCCCCTCGAGGGGAGAATTATAAATTATTAATCCGTGATCTATTATTATTTTTCCATTTCTCAATCTCTGCATGATGGCCTGAAAGCAAAACGTCTGGAGTTTTTAACTCTTTTCCCTCATCAGTTATAAATACCTCAGGTCTTGTGTAGTGAGGATATTCTATTAGCTTATGATCTTCTAAAAACTCAGTTTCATCTTTTATTGACTCTTCGTTTCCAACAACACCATCTAATAATCTTGTTATTGAATCAACCATAATCATTGCGGCTGGCTCTCCACCTGAAAGTATAAAGTTGCCAATGCTAATTTCAATGTCCACAAAATTATCAATTACTCTTTGGTCAACACCTTCATAGTGCCCACAAATTATTACTATCTCTTTTTCTGATATAGAGTAGTTTTCTGCCATTTTTTGATTCCAAGTTTCTCCTCTTGCTGAAGTTAAAATCACCTCTACATCATCATTATCAATCGCGTTTATTGACTTTAAAGCTCTATAAATTGGCTCAACTTGAAGCACCATACCAGCACCACCTCCAAAAGGCTTATCATCTATCTTTTTCCATTCCCCTAGACCAAAGTCTAAAAGATTTATAATTTTTAAATCTAGCAATCCTTTTTCTTGAGCTCTTTTATTTATACTTTCGCTTAAAAAAGAAAAAGCATTTGGAAAGGCGCTTATTATCGTTATTTTCATGCTTAATTATACCAATTTTGAGCAGAATTATCAGTGCTACACACACTTTCTCTTAAGTTCTCAACAACTATAAAATTGATGTTACGAAAATTCCGCGAAACACTTTTGCGTAACATTTGGCCTAAAAAGTAAGTAATTTGGTATGATTTATTAGTTTTAAACTAAAAATGAGCATAAGTGATGAAATATTTGTTGATTTAGAAGAAGATCCGAATTTGCAGATTGCTGTAAGAGCAGCATATGTTACTAAAAACAGAGATGGAGTAGACTGTCTGTTACTTGGACTCCATAGGGATAATAATAAGTATATGTTCCCTGGAGGGCGCATTGATCCTAATGACAATGCAACAGGAGTGTGGGGATATGAAAGAGTACTAGGTAGAGAATTAGAAGAAGAATTGGGCATAAAACTAAGGCAAATACAAGACCCAATGGTACCACTTAGCCAGGAGGCGTGTAATAGAGTTTTACGAATACCTTGGAGCTCAAAATCAGGTCCAAGGTTAGATTATGTGCTAATTTTTGATATTGAAGATGGACAAAGTTTCTTTACAGACGGGTTTGAGTTACCTAGAGAGAGTGAATTGGCTCATTTAAAATGGTTTCCACATAATGCACCTCCCCAAAATATATTTCCAAATGCAGCTAAAGCGTTCTATAGAGCACCAATGATTGCCTGGAAAGA
>JAGQLJ010000079.1 GCA_020429495.1 Candidatus Dojkabacteria bacterium | reverse complement strand
TCAATCATGTAAGAATAGATTTTCATGTTGCTAACATCTTATATCAGGTCTACCAAATGAGTCAGTTACTACCTTACCATCAGAATTTTCAATTGGATAGTTTTTACCTGAAATAATATCTCCAATTTTATCTATTGAATTCCACCCAATAAGATTTGATGCTACCTTCTCTAAATTCTTTGGTAATTCAGCTGTTTCTTTACTACCATGAGTATACACACCTATTATCCTTTTACCTTGCTTTATAGCCTCATTTATTTCATGGTCGACCCAAGGCCTTGTGTGAGTTTTAGGTCCAACGAGACAAATGAAAGTACTTGACCAATTTATTCTCATTCTTAAAAAGCGTTCAATTACCGGTTTTGAAGGTATTCTACCGTCTTTATGCTTAGTACTATCTATGGAAAAATTCCGAATATTATAACCCTGACCTTTTAGCCTCGCTTTTAAAGATTGTACATGCTTGTCATCTTTCCCATAATGACTTATAAAGATATTATGTGACTTATCCATAGATTTTGTCTTTTATAGTTTCATCATCTAAAATGTGTAAACCTATTATTGCATAACCAATAATATCTTTTAGAGTATCTTCTAAACTTTCAAAGTTTGGTTCTTTTTTATCACAGCCAATTAGACTTTTATAACGTTTTACTTTATCCCAAAGATGAACCATGTTACCATTCAGTCCTAGGTCAAAACTTGCACCGCCGTAATCAGCATTTTTCTTTAATAAAATAGCTGTCACATCATCCGTGATTTTTTTAATACTTTCTTCATTCATAAGGTATATATTTTAAAAATAATTGATTTAATATTGGATTTGAAAAAGTTACTTCTTTATGTGTATTGAAAGCATAAAATGTTTTATACCAATCATTAAAAAAGTCGTCTTTAAAATCAATTAAATCTGCATATTTGCCTGACCTTAATTTCTCTTCTTCACTTTTAAGCAGATTTATTTTCTTGTCAAACTCTGATAAACTGTGAAATGATTTTGAGTACTCAAATTGAGAGTCTGTTACATTTTTAACTTGAGAAATGGATTGAACCATATCCTGAAATTCTTCATAATAATGGAAATTATTTGCTATGTGATAATATTCTCCAATTTCTAACCCTAATATTTGCGAGAAGTATTCAAGCATGAAAGTGAAATTGAAAATATTAACTGCACTTGCTCCCCATAAAAGGTCATTTGACCTCATGTAAACAGTTAAATTAAGTTTGTTTGCTTTTGGCTGTTTTTGAAAATGCAGGAGTCTTGTACAAGGAAAATCCTTCGTTGCTTTTAAATAACCTTCTTTGTCAAAACAATCTTTAGGTGGGTCTCCAATGTTGATAATTGCTTGTCTTGTAAACTTATCTTTCTCAAAACTTTTACAAATGAAACTAAATTGGTCAACTTCTGATTTATTTAATTTTGCAATATCTATATCATAAGAATTCCTGATTTTATAATCATCATTTATACCATTGTATTTTCTTAATCTTGGACCATAACCACCACGCAGAAATTCACCATCATCAGAGAAGTTCTTCATGTTTTTCAAATAATGACCAATAAATTCTAAGTCATTTTTGCCAGCTGCCAACCACAATGATTCAGCAAAAGGTAAAATAGGATTCCATCCTCTTTCAGTTATTGTAACCAGTCTTGCAGTTGGATTAGTAATTTTGAACATGAAAGGTTCCGGTAATTCAATGCAAAGCTTACCTCTTGTTTTTCTTTTGACTCCCTCTTTTATAAGCAGAGTCGAAGCACCAACTAAAAAAGAGTTGATTCCTCTGTACTCGGCTGTATACATGGTGTCAAAATGTTTGAATTAATATTCCATTTGGGAGGGAAGAAGAGTTCAAGAGGTTTTGGACTCTCTTTATATTTTTGCTTAATGCGTTTATTATCAACTTGAAGTTCCGGGATTTTGGCACGCAAGTATTTATCGGTCTCACAAAAACAATTTTGTAAATCTATTAATGTCGGTACTCTTCCAAAAAGAGGTCTAAAATCAGTATATCCAAATTTATTTTGGTATTTCTCAAAATTGTTTTGTGTGTATCTTATCGCATCTTCAAAGCTGTATTTCTTAGATAAAGGCTCAAAACATTTTTTTATTCCTCGAATTGCGCCAATACCTGCCTTGACAAAAGAATTTTCACTAAAGTCAATAACCGAGGAATAGTTCATATCAATTGTATATTGGTAAGCTAGAAAATCACCGATGAAAGAACAGTTTCTCAGAATCTCATAAACTTCTGATAATGATTTCGCGTTGATTATTTTTTTAAAAATAGATTTTCCAATTAATTCATTCTTGACCATCTCTAGCCATTTCTCATGCTTGTAATTTAGATGATTGTATAAAGAGTGAGTTCCCGTCATCATATAAGCATTATTGAATATTGGTTGAACTTGCTTTAACTCTAATAATGCTTGATTAATCCGATTTAAATCAAAGTTTTTAATGGTAATAACTCCAACTCTACTCTCTAAATATTCCCATGTGTCAGGTTTGTTGAAAATCTTAAAGACAATTATCCTTAGCAATACATCTTCATCAGAAAACGAATTTTCGTTATATATGACATTCCGAATTAGGTATTGGCTCACTCTGTCCATAGCACGATAAACATTCGTAAACTTGTGAATACTCAGTATCTCGTCAGTAGTCCATGGTTGAATACTATTATACTTGTTCCAGAAAATATTCATTCTTTCCTTGATAAAATAAAAGTAGTATTGGAATATTTCTTCTTTAGGCTTTATCATTTGCAATCAATTTATGAGATGAAAAAAATTACTCCTTTGTGAATTTTGGGGCAGTGCAACCTCCAATATTAAATTATCATCTTAAATAATCTTTACGGCAACCCGTAACCGGTACTAAAAATTTCAGAAAAAGGCATGAGAAGATGAGGGATGATGCTATGGTTTTAAAATTAAGGCAAACGAGTGAGAAAAAAAATACGTGGTACCACGTATTTTTAGACCCACAAAAATGAACAAGAAAACAACACTTCGACAAGCTCA
>JAGQLJ010000078.1 GCA_020429495.1 Candidatus Dojkabacteria bacterium | reverse complement strand
TAGAAGCACCATATGAAATATATGTTCTTGCCCAAGATTTAGGAGTTAGAAGATATCTATCTGGAGGACCAAATACACTAGAAAGACAGACCTATATAAATTTATTAGATTCTGACTTTACAGCAATGCAAAAAGCAACTGCTTTAGATGTAACAACCAACTATATGGCAGTAGGTGACTCAATCAATAAGAGAGTGTTATTATTCCAAGTGCAAGATAATGAACAAAAGAATCTACTGTTTACAAAACAATATATATATGAAGGGTCAGATTCAGAAATATTTACAGATATAAAAGAAATAAAGATAGTAGATGGTTATGGTTATGTTCTTGATGGCAATAGAATAATAAGATTGGCAATATAAAATGGTTGTACTTCAAAATAATAAAAAGGCGTTTTTAAATTATAACGTTGAAGATAAATATGAAGCAGGAATTCAGCTTGAAGGTTGGGAGGTCAAATCAATAGAAAATCATCAAGTTGATATTGCAAATTCATTTATTAAGATTCAAGGTAGCCAAGCAATGTGGGTAAATGCACGTATTCCTGCTTGGAAGCTTGGCGAAGAAAAGTCTAAAGAGGAGGAGAATAGAGACAGAGTCTTACTTTTGAATAAAAGTGAAATAAAAAGAATATCAGATAAACAAGAGCAATCAGGATATAGTGTAGTGCCACTAAAGCTATATAGATCAGATTCAAACTATATAAAATTAGAAATAGGTGTTGGTAAAGGTAAAAAAAACTTTGATAAGAGAAAAAGTTTAAAAGATAAAGATATGAAAAGGAGAATTGATATGGACAGAAAAAAATACAATTTTTAAAATAGTATTATGGATAATTCAGAAGATCCAAAATTAAAAGAAATAATGAACCAGCTTTCAAAGTTTGGTTTCGAATTCTATGCAAGAGACGAGAATGGAATTCCTTTAGTAAAAGGCCCAAACGATCAAGTAGTTGAAATAAATGTTGCTATTAACTTTGTAAATAAACAGATTGAAGAACAAAAAAATTCTTCTGGTGGATCAATGGAGCAACCAGCAATGCCTGAAAATATGGATATGGCTGCAAAGATTGAAAGTTCAATGGAATCTAAAGTTGAAGATTCCGTTGAAAATAGCGCAGAGAAACAAGAAAAGAGAGAAGTTAGCCCAAATCAGCAAGCTGATGATGTGCCAAGGGCACCAATTGCAGCTCCAAAACCAGTTCAAAAGATTAAGCCATACGGAGATGGCTTTGATCCAAAATCATTCAATCCATCAGATTTAAAATCTACCCTTAACTTTGTGGAAAAGAATAGTAAAATGTCTAGTAAGTCATCTAATAAATGGCTTGCTGAACAGTTCAAAAAATTTATTGCAGAGTTTAATGCAGGGTCAAATAAATCATAATGGAGGGAATAGTATCAATCACAATAATAATCTCACTAGCAATCATATTTTTTGTTGGACTAATTTTTGGAATAAAATATACAGTAAACAGAGTAAGGGAGTATATTTTGCTTCAGAAATCTATTGGGTATGTATTCTTTGAAGTAAAACTTCCTAAAAATAATGAGGTAGAAATAAAAGCTGCTGAGCAGATGTTTACAGGATTACTGGGAATGGGGAAAAAATTAAAGGGATGGAAAAAGTTTTTTAGTTCCAAATCCTTTATAAGTTTTGAAGTTGTTGCTTTTAAAGAAAATATTAAATTTTTTGTAGTTTGTCCTAAAAATATTGCATCAGTTGTAGATAGGCAAATTAATGGTACTTATCCTTCAGCTGAAATTGTGAGAGTAAAAGAATATAATGCTTTTCCAGAGAATGCTTCAGTTGCATATGCAGCTCTAAAATTAAAACAAGAATCAAGGATTCCGATTCAAACATACGAAGAACTACCTGTAGATACACTTGCTACATTAACAGATGCCTTTAGTAAATTAGCTTTTAATGAATCAGCGCTGTTTCAAGTAATCATCTCACCTGCAGGTTCAGATTGGAGAAATTCAGCCAAAGATTATTTAAAGAAAATTAAAGAACAAAAAGCAGATAGCGAGAAAGATGATCCTAAAGTTAATGATGACACACTAAACTTTATTGAGAAAAAGTCTGGTAAATCAGGTTTCTATACTGATGCAAGGTTAGTGATTATGTCACACGATAAAGATGATGCAGATGCACATCTAAGTAATGCACTTAGTACTTTTGATCAATATACAAAAGAGGGTGGTAATAGCTTTACTAAAATGGACAAGAAAGAAACAAAGAGAATTGTTACAGATATAATTTATAGAATTCCAAGAGAGTCCATGGTTTTGAATGTAGAAGAGTTGGCAACTCTTTTCCACTTTCCAAATAAAAATGTTGAAGCACCATTTATTAATTGGTTACTTTCAAGAAAAGCACCAGCACCAGATTATGTTACTAACAGTTTTCAAAAAGATTATATGTATCTTGGAAAAAATTCTTTTAGAGGTAAATATAAAGAAATATTCTTAAAACCACAAGATAGAATGAGACACATGTATGTTGTAGGGCAAACAGGTTCTGGAAAATCAGGATTTATTTCAGGCATGATGATTAGAGATATAAAAATGGGACACGGATGTGCCTTTATTGATCCACACGGAAGTGATATTGAAAAAATTCTTCAACAAATACCTCCAGAGAGAGTAGATGATGTGGTACTTTTTGACCCAGCAGATGTTGAAAGACCATCGGGATTAAACATGTTTGAGTTTAAATCTGATGCTCAAAAAACTTTGGCAATTAATGAGATGTTAAATATATTTAATACACTATATGATCTTCAAAAGACTGGAGGACCAATGTTTGAGCAGTATTTTAGATATGGAATTATGCTTTTAATTTCAGATCCAGAGTCAGGCTCAACACTATTAGAAGTACCAAAAATATTTGCTGATGATGATTATAGAGCATATAAACTTTCTAAGTGTGATAATCAAGAAGTTGTTGATTTCTGGGAAAAACAGGCACAAAAAGCAGGAGGGGAAACATCACTAAAGAATGTTACACCTTATGTTGTATCTAAACTTGCAAGTTTCTTAACTAATGAATATGTAAGGCCAATTGTTGCCCAACAAGAATCTTCAATTAACTTTAGGCAGATTATGGATGAAGGAAAAATTCTTTTAGTTAAGTTATCTAAAGGAAAAATTGGTGAGTTTAATATGTCACTTTTAGGAATGATTATTGTTTCTAAACTTTTAATTAGTGCACTTGAGAGAGAAGATATTCCAGAAGAACAACGAAGACCGTTCTATTTATATATTGATGAGTTCCAGAACTTCTTAACTGATGGAGTAAATCAGATTTTATCTGAGGCTAGAAAATATCAACTTTCATTAACACTTGCTCATCAGTTCATTGGCCAGCTAACAAGACAAGGTGGGGATACAAAAATTAGAGATTCAATTTTTGGTAATGTTGGTAATAAAGCTATTTTAAGAGTTGGTGTAAATGATGCTGAATTTTTAGAAAAAGAATTTGATGGTGTATTTGATCAGCATGATCTTATGCAAGCAGAAAATGGAACGATCTTCACTAAAATGTTGGTTGATGGAAAACCTTCAACTCCATTTACTGTTAGATCTTGGTATGGTGAGTCTCCTTACGACATGATAACAACACCAAATCCGCAGCTTGCTCAAACAATTAAACAGATTTCTAGACTAAAATATGGAAAAGACAGGGCATTAATTGAAGATGAAATTAAACTAAGAGGTAAATTTATAAAGAAAGTAGAGAAACCAAGTGGAGGAAATAATATGTTTGGTGGGCTTGGAAACTTCAATATTGGTAACTAATTTCAGCATTTGTGATAAAATTCGTACAGCACTTTTATATCTTTTATAGTCCTGTAGCTCAGGTGGTTAGAGCACGGTTCTTATAACCGAAGGATAT
>JAGQLJ010000077.1 GCA_020429495.1 Candidatus Dojkabacteria bacterium | reverse complement strand
TGCACTTGGTTTTTCCAAATAAAAAAGGAAACCTAATATTAAGCTGAATACGAGCTCGCTTGAAATTAGAATAGTTCCCAGATTAAGATCAAATTTTTGAAACCCATAAATTGTTACATTTCCTATAAAAACAAGAAGTGCTCCATAAACTATTCCTGCAAAAATACTCTCAATTCCTATTGTCTCTTTAATTGCCTCTTCTTTAAATATTAAAATTAAGATTAAACTTAAAATTATTCCAACAAGATACTGATAGAATAAAATTACATTTCTAGGTAAATCTTTTATATATTTTCTTAGAGAATTAGTTATTCCGTCGAATATACCGGCAAGAATCCCAAGTATAATTCCAGCAATACCTGTCAGATTAAATGGGTATGTAAAAAACATAAGACCTAGAAAAACAAGGCCTAATGATAGAATTTTCTTTATAGTGATTTTTTCTCTAAAAACTACTAATCCTACTACAAAAGAAATACTAAGGCTCCCAATGTATAGTGAAAAAACTGTGTTTGCAATTTTTGTTTCAAGTGCAGAAAATGTGAAAAAGAATATTGCCAATGGAAAAGAAATCGCGAATAGAGCTACACTCAATCTCTTTTCTTTTGGAATAAATATCTTAATTCTTTTTCTATATAATAATGCGACAAGTATAAGTACTGCGACAAAGCTTCTAACAGCAACTTGAGCAAACTCACTAAATGTAATATCTAACAGTCGAATTAGAAGTGGAAAAGTAGAATATGTAAAACCACCCATTAATAATGCTACTGCTCCATAGTATTTTTCTTTCATATTTATACAATCACATTTAAGATTCTATCCTGAATATAAATCTTCTTTTTTGGTTCAGTTTCTATATACTTTGCAATATTTTCAACACCCATTGCAGCATTATAAACTGCATCTTCATTAGAACCAGCATCAACATCAACTGTTCCTCTAACTTTTCCATTAATTTGTATTGCAATAGTTACACTTGATTCTTTTGTTAATGCTTCATCAAATTCTGGCCATTTAGCATTATGAATTGAGAATTCATTACCCATTTGTGCCCATAATTCTTCTGTAATATATAGTGCAAATGGAGCCAAAACTAGCATGAATCTTTCAAACACAGATTTATTAATTTCTTTTTCTTTAGATAAGAAATTATTAAATTCCATCATTTTTGCAACAGCAGTATTAAAACTTAGTGAATCAATTGCAGGACCTACATATTTAATTAATTTATTAATTTCTCTTTCTTGATCTTCTGATCTTACAGACTCTTTTACTTTTTCGAAATTGTCCCACACTTTAGACAAAAATCTTAATACTCCCTTTTCAGCTTTATCGTTCCATGGTTTTGCATCTTCTAATGGCCCCATAAACATTTCGTACATTCTTAATGTATCTGCTCCATATTTTTCTATTTCATCATTTGGATTAATAACGTTTCCCCATCTTTTACTCATTTTTCTTCCATCTGGCCCTAGAATTAATCCCATATGCCGCATCTTATAGAATGGCTCATCAAAATCAATTAGTCCTTGATCAAAGAAGAATTTTGTAAAGAATCTTGAATACATTAAGTGCAATACAATATGCTCTGCACCAATCATATATAAATCAGTTGGCAACCATGCGTTCACTTTTTCTGAATCAAAAATCTTTTCATCGTTTTTTGCATCAACATGTCTAAAGAAATACCAGCTTGAATCTACAAATGTATCCATTGTGTCTACCTCACGACTCCAACCTTTTCCATATTTTTCTTCAGCTGATTTTTGAAACTCTTCAGATTTAGCTAAAGGAGATTCTCCTGTTGGAGAAAAGTCTACGTTGTATGGTAATAGAACTGGTAAGTCTTCTTCTGGAACTGCATGAGCATTACCTTCTGGGTCGTAGATTACTGGAATTGGACAACCCCAATATCGCTGCCTTGATAATAACCAGTCTCTTAATTTATAGTTTACTTTTTTGATTGCTTTTTTATCAGCAATTAATTTTTCCATTATTTTCTCTTTTGCTTCCTCCCACCACAAACCATCAAATTCATCTGAGTTTATTTGATATCCCTCGCCTTCAAATGCCTTATCTTTTGGGAATTCAAATCCTTCATCTTTTGGCTGAAGAGTATATTTGACTGGTAAATCAAACTTCTTAGCAAAATCAAAATCTCTTTGATCATGACCAGGCATTCCCATTACTGCTCCTGTTCCGTAGTTTGCTAATACATAATCTGCAACATAGATTGGAACTTCTTCATTATTGAATGGATTTACTGCATAAGAACCCGTAAATACACCTGTTTTTTCTTTTGCTGATTGTCTATCTAAATCAGTTTTATTCTTTATACTATCTATATATTTTGATACTGCATCTTTATTTTCTGCAGTTACAATCTTATCTAGACATTTATATTCAGGTGCTACAACTAGAAATGTTGGACCTGGAATAGTATCAAATCTAGTTGTGAATGTATTAATCGTAAAATCTTCTTTACTCTCTGGGTTATTTAGTTTCCATAAAATTTCAGCACCAATACTTCTTCCAATCCAATCTCTTTGCTGAGCCTTTGTGCTGTCAGGCCAATCAACTTTATCTAAATCATCAACTAATCTATCTGCAAAGTCAGTAATTTTAAAAAACCACTGAGACAAATCTTTTTGCTCAACTTTGGTTCCACATCTCTCACATGTTCCATCAGATTCAACTTGTTCATTTGCCAAAACCGTTTGATCTTTTGGACACCAGTTAACAGGTGCTTTCTTTTTATATGCTAATCCTGCATTGAATAGTTGAATAAAAATCCACTGCGTCCATTTATAATAATTTTCATAGTGAGCACCAACTTCTGTGTCCCAATCAACAGAAATTCCAATATTATTAATTTGCTCAACAAAAGCTTTTATTGCTTCATCTGTATTTTCTTTTGGATGAACTCCAGTTTTAATTGCGTAGTTTTCTGCTGGCAAACCAAAGGAATCCCAACCCATTGGCATCATTACTTTTTTACCTTTCATTCTGTTGTAACGTGCTGGAATATCGTTAGCAACCATTCCTTCTACATGCCCAACATGAAGCCCTGCTCCAGATGGATATGGGTAAGAATACAAAGAATAAAATTTATCATCGCCCTTTTTAATTTTTGGAGTTTTATAGACTTCATCATCGGCCCATTTCTTTCTCCACTTATCTTCAAAATCTTTAGGATTAAATTTTTTCATGAATTAAGTTTAATATTTGTGGTAAGTAAATTGAATTTGAGAATGTGCAAATTACTCCCTAAAGGAGGGGATTATTTTGAAAGCTTGTATTTATTGCACTTCTTACCATGCAGGAATTATACCAGAAAATATAATGTACATACCAATGGTAGGGGCAGGTCTAAGACCTGCCCCTACTGAATTATATTTCTTGAGTGGTGTTCCAAATTAGGGCAGAAACCTGTTGAATTTTATATCTTGCTGTTGGAATATCAATAAAATCATTTACAACAACTAGAATATAGTCACTATTCTTTCCATAAATTATTCCTGCATCTTCCCAAATAAATCCTGGGTTTGAGGCTCCTTGTCCAGTTTTATGAGCAATTGTTGACTTATAAGGTTCTGGTACTCCTACAGGAATACCGTCTTGCAATGCTGCATGTGTATGCTGTAACAAATAAAGCATGTATTCATTAGTCTCTTTTGATAAATAAGTTCCATCATAAATGCCCTTAAAGACTCTACCAATATCTTTTGCAATTACATCATGAGGATCTCTAAAAAAATGAGTTACACCTAGCTCGTTTACTGCTTTTTCATTTGTTACTAAATATCCACCCATTAAATTCTCAAGCTTTCTTATTGATGCATTATCGCTATCAATTATTAAAAATCTTAAATAATCTCTTATGGCAAATGATGTACCTACATAGTTTGATTTTAATACATTAGTAGGATCAGCAGTTGAGTTCCAATCAAACACAGACTGTGTATCTAATGAGAAATTTCCTTTATCAACTTCTCTAAGCATTAATACTGCAATTGGAAGCTTAGATATACTCATTGGTGGAAAGATTATATCGTCATTTATACCTATTTCAATATCTCTATCCAAATCATAAAAATAAACTCCATAATTTTCAGTATCAGAACCTAAAATATCTATAATCTGTTGCTTTAGAATCTCTGAATCGTATCTATCTGGAATAACATTAATAGTATACTCTGTATTGTTTAGTACTAATTTGTCTTGAGTATTAGAAACTTCAACAAGATCTGTTTTATATATTTGTTTAACCATATCTTTATAAATAAAGTATGGGGTTTTCTCAATTTTAGTTGATGTTGCTACAGAATCACCTACTAATGGTATTTCTTGAGTTTTAATTTGATATTCAGGTATATTAGATTCTCTTGGCCAGAATATATAAGCATTAAACAATGTGAATATTCCTAAAAATAAGGCAACAAATAGGTAGATATAGAATTTCATATCTGAGACCTCATCTTGTAGCTTCTTTCCCAATTTCATTATATATATTAGTTATATACTATTATATCATATCTGAACATTTTATACTTGTTGATAATCATTCTACAATGTAACATGAAAATATATTGTATTATTCCATGAATCAAAATAGATATCGATTTTTAACTCTCTTAAATATAGTACTATTTATTGCACTAGTTTTGGGCACTGTAGTTTTAATTGATTTGGGTAATAACAAAAATGATTTACCAGTATCTGATACATTTGATTCTTTTGGCTGTGGAAGATTAGATATAAATAACAATAATAAAATTGAACTAGATGATTTTGCAGCTTTTGCCAAAGCATACAACGATGAATGTAGTGTAGCTCCATTGCCAACTTCTTATCCTTCTTGTGGATTTAAAGATGCTGATAAAAGTGGAAAAGTCGACCTTCCTGATTTTGCTTGGTTTGCAAACTTATATTACAACGAAACTTGTACTCTACTAAATACAGGAGGAGTAACTAATGAAAATAGCATTACAGAATCTGACATAACACTTTATTATAAATACAATCAAGAAAATGAAGTTTATGAATACACTCTATCAGGTGAGAAGCCTACACCATGTCACACAGTAAGTGTTACCGATTCTTACGATTCAGCTCAAAATAAAGTAACTGTAAGTGTTGATATAAAAGCAGGTAGTTCTGATGTGATTTGTAATCAAGTGTTTGTACCTTTTGAAGAAACTGGAGCAGTTTCAGGTAACGAATTAACCACTTTTGAACTAGTTGTTGTAAATAAAACTCAATCTCAGACACTAAAAACATTGTCTAAAGAAGATGGAAGTGCTAAAGCATTGTTTGAATATCAAGACCATAGTGTTTGGCACTATTCTGTAAATGGTTATGTCCCAAATGGATGTGCAAGCGCACAAGAAAATACAATCAAAGATGGAGACAAGATTGATTACACAATCTCTATAACAACTCAAAGTTCTAGCGAAGTATTCTGTACACAAGCACTAGAGCCTTATTTCTTTGAAGGATATATAAACGCTACTGCTGATGCAGATATTAGTTTTCGAGAAATAGTTGCAGATTCTCCTGCACCTTAATTTTATAAAGCTGCTTCTCTTCTTATGTTTTCTACTGCTTGTTGAAAGCCCTCGCTTGTTAGTGATGAACCAGTTACAATAGTTTGGTCATCTACTTCATTTATACTTTTACCAACAACAATTGTTTTAATTTTATCTTCGAATTTTTGCATATAATCATTTGCAACCTTTTGACCTGCCTCAACTTGATCTGTTTCTACAGACACAATATTTCCATCTTTTATAGTCACTGTAACTCCTACGCTTTCACTTTTACCTAAAGCTTCTACATAGAATGTACCCTCTGCATAATAAGTGCCATCTTTAAAATTTTTTATATTATTAGTTTGACTTATATTATTATCATCTTTTAAAGAATTCTGATAAATAACCAAGCCTCCTAAGGCTACTGAAGTGAGAACAACTCCTCCTCCAATTAAAACAGATTTGGGAATATCTTTAGATAAACTTTTCATAATTTGAACATAATATTTATATGCAAATCTTACTACTAAAATTTTATCTTTTCTATATCAAAAGACGGG
>JAGQLJ010000076.1 GCA_020429495.1 Candidatus Dojkabacteria bacterium | reverse complement strand
TTGCACAAAATGTTGCTCCTCCTCTATTTGCATGTTCATAAACTTCTACTGACCAGCCTGGTTGTACGTATATTGACTTAGTTACATCATTAAAATTTATTCCAGCATCACTAAGGTTCCAAAATCCAGTGCCTGAAAAATTCTTCAGAGAACCATTACATGTCTCTCCATTGAAAAGGGATACTCCATTAGCTGAATATGTTGCACATGTTTGAGTTGTTGGTGGTGTACATGATGGATTATCAAAAAGTTCAACTGATGATATTGTTCCTATATCATTCCAAACAATTGATTGCCCAGTAGAATATTTATCAAGTGACATATTCCATTTTGTACCTGTTACACATGTACTCACACCACTTTTGTTTGGATTAGAATATACTCTTGCAGACCATCCATACTGAACAGACATTGATTTTGCCTTATTATCAAATCCATATGTTGAAAGCTCATAGACTCCTTTATTTGTTAAATGCAACTTATCCCCTGCACATTGAGATGTACTAAAGAATGTTACTCCTGAATCACTAAAGTTTTGGCAAGCAGATTGTAAACTACCAGAACAATTTGTATTGTGATGCACCTGGATTGAGGAGATTGTACCTGCACCATTTCTAACTGCATAAGTATCATTTGAGTATTTATCTACTGCTAAATTCCATTTAGAACCTGTGGCGCAGAAAGTTGCTCCTCCTTTGTCATTATCCTCATAAACTTGAACTGACCAACCTGGCTGAACATAAATTGACTTTGTTAAATCATTAAAATTAATTCCACTATCAGTTAAATTCCAAAAGCCTGTTCCAGAAAAGTTCTTAGAAGAACCTCTACATGTATCACTACTAAAAAGCGTTATACCATTGGCTGAGTATGTTGCACATGTTTGTTCTGCTTGTGGTGTACAAGATGTATTATTAAAAAGTTCAAATGAAGAGACAGTTCCAACTCCATTTACAACAATTGTCTGTCCATTCGAATATTTATCTAAAGACATGTCCCATTTTGTACCAGATATACATGTACTTAACCCGCCTTTATTTGGATTTGAATAAACTCTCACTGACCAACCAGCTTGTACAGACATTGACTTTGCAACATCATCAAATCCTAAGCTTGACATGTTATACACTCCTTTATTAGTAACGTGAACTTTATCTCCTGCACATTGAGATGTGCTAAAGAATGTTACTCCTGAATCACTAAAGTTTTGACAAGCTGATTGAGGATTACCAGAACAGTTTATATTGTGATATACCTGTATTGAAGATATTGTTGGAGTACTACTTCTTACCACATATGTACCATTTGAATACTTATCTACAGATAAGTTCCATTTGGAACCATTTGCACAAAATGTTGCTCCTCCTCTATCATTATGTTCATATACTTCAACAGACCAGCCTGGCTGAACATAAATTGACTTTGTTAAATCATTAAAATTAATTCCACTATCTGTTAGATTCCAAAAACCTGTTCCTGAGAAGTTTTTAGATGATCCCCTACATGTTTCATCACTAAATAGTGTGATACCATTTGCTGTATAGGTAGCACATGTTTGTTCTGCTTGTGGTGTACAAGATGTATTATTAAAAAGTTCAAATGAAGAGACAGTTCCAACTCCGTTTACAACCATTGTTTGTCCATTTGAGTATTTATCAATAGCCATGTCCCATTTTGTGCCAGAAACACACTGACTCAGACCACCCTTATTTGCATCCGAATAAACTCTTACTGACCAACCAGCCTGCACAGACATTGATTTTGCAGTATTATCAAATCCTAAAGTCGAAAGATTATATACACCTGTATTTGAAACATGTACCTTATCTCCTGCACATTGAGATGTACTAAAGAATGTTACTCCTGAATCACTGAAATTTTGGCAAGCTGATTGAGGGTTACCAGAACAGTTTGTATTATGATATACCTCAATTGAAGAAATTGTGCCATTGCCATTTCTAACTGCATAGGTACCATTAGTATACTTATCAACAGATAAGTCCCATTTAGAACCTGGTGCGCAGAAGGTTGCCCCTCCTCTATTAGTATTTTCATAAACCTCTACAGACCAGCCTGGCTGAACGTATATTGATTTTGTTAAGTCATTAAAACTAATTCCACTATCAGTTAGGTTCCAAAAACCTGTTCCCGAAAAATTTTTAGATGATCCTGTACAAGTTTTATCACTAAACAAAGTTATTCCATTAGCTGAATAAGTTCCACATGTTTGTACAGTTGGAGTACAGTTACTATTATTAAAAAGTTCTACAGAAGATATTGTTGGTCCATCTGAAGACACAATAACTTGTCCATTAGTGTAGTAATCCTTGGTCATATCCCATTTTGTGCCTGTTATGCATACACTGGCCCCACCACGGTTTGTATCGTTATATACTCTTGCAGACCAACCTGATTGAACTGACATTGATCTTGCAGTATCGTTAAATCCAGAATCTGTTAAGTTATAAAAACCAGTATTTGTATAGTGTAGTTTTGAGCCTACACATTCTGCAGAACTAAAAAAAGTTACCCCAGAGTCGTCGAATGTTTGGCATGCAGACACACCTCCTCCTGGTATACCGTCGTTATAGAATGGTGCGGCAAATTGTGCATCTGCTGCATTATATGTTCCATCTGTTCCTCCAAGCCCACCTCCTCTACTACTTAAGTCATCAATTGCTCTTCTACCATACCTGTTATTTTGGTAAATATTTTTATATAGAACTGAATGTAAATGACAACCAGTAGAAGTTCCTCCAGTTGTACCTATTTTACCTATTACATCACCTGCATTTACATGTGTTGCACCAGTCAGTGAACCATCTTGCATATGTGTTCCTCTCCAAGCAAAGTTATTATTGGCATCTGCCTGAATAATTACCTGATTTCCGTATCCATTAGATGTTCCATTTAAATTTGTTCCCCATCCAGAAAAAATTACATTGCCAGAAAATGGTGCTCTAATATCTAATCCACAATCGACTTGTCCTAGATTCCAATCATCAGCATAAACATCTGTTCCTTTATGATCATAGGCACCTGATGCTGTCCACCCATTTTTGTTATCCCATGTTGAGTTAAAAAACATCCACCCAATATGCGATGTTCCATTGGAATCAAGAACAAAACTAGTTGACGCACTTACCGTTTGTGTTGATAAAAGTAGACCAGATATCACCACAGCGCCAAAAGTAATAAATTTTCTAAGAATAGAATTCTTAGTTTTGCGAAAGAATTTATCTTTCATTTTAAAAATAGTAAAAAATATAAGTTAAAAAAAAGTCCAGGTGTTACCTGGACTTCAATTTGCTAATAGTAGATTGGTTATGTATCTTCCACATTTTCTACTTGTCTTCATAATATGATAATCATATACCTTAGAAATAAAATATACAAATCAATTTCTAGTAAAGCAAACTGATTGTTTTGTTATACTTCTTTATGCAAAACATACTTAATGAGAATGGTTTAGTATTGCCTCTAGATGTATTGGAAAGAGATGATATGGATAAATACTATCTCGGGAGTAAGTCTTCACATAGAATCTCAGCATGCCTAGTTAATCAACTTATTAAAGAGGATTTCAATTATCCTGAAATTTTTATCCCAACTGTAGATGAAATTTTATCTCTTCTTCCATATGTAAAAGCAATTAGATTTGATTCGAGCAAGCTTGGAAGTGGTATAGATCCATTGAAAGGAGATGGATATATTGTTTATTTAGGAAATAATTATGATGGTGATAAAACCGAAATGAAAATCTCACTTATCCACGAATTAATTCATATTCATATAGCTATAAATGTAGGCATTCCTCTAATAACAAGATTACATGATTATTTAGAACATGAAATAGAATTTGCTGCTAAGCTGTTTATAAATCAAAATAAAAACTT
>JAGQLJ010000075.1 GCA_020429495.1 Candidatus Dojkabacteria bacterium | reverse complement strand
ACATATAGTAGTCTCTGTCCATGTCATTAATAAGTTGTTCTCGATCGTGACCAGTATTGTTTTCTAAAATATCAGTTAGCAAGTCTTTAATTCTTAATATTTCTTTTGCGCTAATCTCAATATCTGATGCTTGTCCTTGTGCTCCACCAAGTGGTTGATGCATGTGAATAACACTATTTGGAAGAGCAAATCGCTTTCCTTTTTTACCACTAGATAAAATAACAGTACCCATTGAAGCTGCTGTTCCAATTGCAATTGTTACAACGTCAGGTTTTATAAGATTCATTGTGTCTATAATTGCTAATCCATCGTAAACAACTCCACCAGGAGAATTTATATACATAACGATATCTTTTTCAGGGTCTTCTTTTTCTAAAAACAAAAGTTGCGCAATAATTGCATTAGCAACTCCAGATTCTATTCCAGTGCCTAGAAATATAATTCTCTCTTTTAATAATCGTGAATAAATATCATAGGCTCTTTCTCCCATTCTTGATTCTTCGATTACTGTTGGTACCAAATAGCTCATAATATTTAATTAAACAAGATATTATACTTTAAACTCTCAGATCTGTCTAAATACTATAGTCAGAATGTATAAAATATTTAAACTAATTTAAAGTGAAGAATCGCTTTTAAAGATATCACCTATCTTGATTGCGTTATTATCTGCCCAACCTGCGTTCATTTCAATAACATACATTGCAGGTTGTGATGAAGAATATAGTTCTGTAGATTGATTTACTTTAGTGTTTTTATGTATGGTAACAACCTTTAAGTCTTTATCTAAAAAGATCATATCCAAGCTTATGTATGTGTTGCCCATATGAAATGTTCTAAGGTCTTCATCCTCAAAAATAAAAATCATTCCAGTATTTTCATCCATTTCTGTTCTGTACATTAAACCTCGAAGTCTTTTTTCAAATGATTTTGCTACTTCCAGGCTAATTTCATTACCGTTGGGTGCTTTGAATTTGATTACACTGCTATCATTAATATCTTCAGTTGTATTAACAGTATTTAATGATTCTCCTGAAAGATCTGAACTTGATGTATCTAACTTTGAAAGAAGAAAAGGAAAAAAGAAGAAGCAAGATAAAACTACTGCAACTATAATTAATTTTTCTTTTTTACTAGTCATTGCTTATATATCTCTGTTAAAAGTACTTTCAATTTCAGATCTCTTAATTTTCCATAAAATTGGCCTGCCATGCGGGCATGTGTTACCAGTTTTTAAATTTAGCACATCATTAGCAATTTGAGCCATTTCTTCTCTATGTAAACTCTGCCCTGCTCTTATCGAGCTATGACAAGCTATTGTAGCAAGTTTTAAATACATAGTTTTAGTTATATCAAACTTCTTTATTATCTCACTAGAAAATTCAATACCAAGTTCTTCTGGAGACGATAAAAGCTCTTCAATCAATGTTTTAAAATCATCTATTGTTGTTAGCTCTGGAATTTCTTGCACCTGAATGGACTCTTTTCCAAAATCTTCAATTATAAAGCCTAGTTTTTTTAACTCATTGCTCTGTTCTAATATTAGTTCTTTACTATGCACTGAATCTAGTGTTACAACTTCAGCAACAAGTAAAGGCTTGGTTTTTACATTATTATTATTCTCTAAAAGCTTTTCGAATAGTATTTTTTCAGCAGCAGCATGTTGATCTATTAAGAAGAACTGATTATCTCTTTCAAAACATATATAGGTGTTAAAAATTTGCAGTACATCTTGTGTACTTATCAACATATTATCTATACCAGTTGAGTTTTCTTCACCCAAAATATCCACATTACTGATACTTTTTGACGGTCTTGAATACAGTTCTTTTGTAAAGTTAATGGCATCGTTTACTTTGAAACTAGAATTATTTTTTTTAGGCTGAATGTAGTTAGTAGATTTTCTTATTGTTGGTTTAAAAAATATTTCTTCTTCTTTCTCATCTCCAAATACTTCTTCTCTGCTAGCTTTCTCAAGATTCTTATTAACAAAATTATAAATACTAGAAAAAATAGTTCTCTCATCATCAAACTTAACTTCTAGTTTTCTTGGATGAATGTTTACATCAACACTCTTTGGATCAATTGCGAGCAAAAGAATATATGCTGGCTTTAAATCTCGGTGCATATGGCCTTGATAACCCTGAACAACAGCTTGGTTTATTAGTCCGCTCTTAATTGCTCTATTATTTACATAAACAAATTGATCTTTCTGTCTTTTCTTACCCAAGTGAGTATCACCCAAAATACCTTTAATTTTTATGCCATT
>JAGQLJ010000074.1 GCA_020429495.1 Candidatus Dojkabacteria bacterium | reverse complement strand
AATATAAGCAAATTGTCCAGGTATAACATTCGTAATAAAATTTTCAATTGGCTTAAGAACAATCCTCTTTATTCCATTTGCTTCATCTATAATTTCTTTTATTTCATATTTATGTTTTTTAAATCCAAACTGAAAAATTATTCTATATAAAGTTAATAGTCCAAAAGTTATCCCATAGAAAAGCCAAATTGCGGTAAAGTTGGTATAACGAATTGTAAATCCAATTTTAAGCCCATGAATAAAGACTAATGGAAATATTAAATAGCTCATAAAATGTAGAATTTTCCAAGCTCTAAATCCCAATCTATTTCGAAGCAATGCACTGGTTAACCAAATAGTTAAAAAGAAGAAGAAAGCAACTGATCCAACTCTTACACTTAAGTTAAAAGTTGTATCAAATTTAGGGATTAATAGATTTATTCCGTTACTTAAATAAAATAAGATAATTAGTAGTGGATGTAAAAATACAACTAACATTCCATAAATACCAATATTTTTATGAACATCTAAAACACCTAAAATATCTTTGGTAAATAAACTAATAAAAGCTCTTATACCCAAAACATATTGGAACCACATTAAGGTCCCTCCAATAAGTCCAGCTTGCAATGCAATTACGTATGCATAATCAGAAGGCTTACCTAGCTGTTTTGCTGCAATCCAAAGATCTTTTGTAAAGAAAAAAGTAATTAAAGCAAATAATAATATTAATGTATAAAGAAATCTTTTGATCATTTTAAGAATTTAAAATACCAGAATAGTTTTTACTTTTAAAGAATTTACCATTTTCAAGAACAATTAAAAAATTAACATTTAGCTCAGTTTCAATTTTCGCATGAAGATGTGAAGGTGATATGAATAGAGTAGTTGCAGCTGCGTCAGCAATTATACAAGTCTCTGCTTGTGTATAAAGCGCTAAAATTTTCTCACCTGATAATTCCTCTTCTGATTTAAAGCTTGAAAGATGTGTAAAGATCTTTCCAGTTGATTGGTCTTTCCACATTCTTCTGTTAGTGCTACTGGATGCAATTGCTCCACTCTCTAACTCAATTGTTCCAATATATTGACTTGGGTCAAAGGGGTTTTCAAGAACAAATTTCTTTTGGATTTTAGACTTATTCGTATATCTAATATCGCCACCAGCATTTATTAAAACTTCACCATAATCGTTAAGCAATGCATTATGCAATATATCTGCCAAAAATCCTTTTCCAAAAGAACCAAAATCTAATTGAGTTCCTTTTTTTATTTTTAAAATACTATCGTTTTTTTCTAGAAGCCAATCTTCATTTTTATTGGTTTCTTTCGTCTCTTTAAAAGAATAATCTTTATCATAGCCTTTTGATTCTAAAACATTTCCAATGGCTAAATTAAAATGCCCTTCTGAAATTTTATTAAGCTTTATGCCTAAATCAATCATTGTTAATAAATCTTCAGGAGGATTTTTTAGTTCACCAGTATTTCTTAGTTGACTTAGCAAACTAGTATCTTTAAATCTTGAGTATTGTTCTTCAAAAGGTACAACTGTCTGTTCAATTTTATTCTTTAAACTATCAAAAAGATTGGGACCAATTGGATCAACTTTAACAATCCAATTGGTCCCAGTAGCAAAGAAAGAGAAATAATTTATATTATCCTTTTTCTTTACTTCTATATTCATTTAGACTAATGCATCTGCTTTAATAAGCTCAATAGCATCAATAAATCCTTTTCCAGTTAATGATGAACCATTGATATTCCCAGGATATTCTACATCATCAATATTCTTTCCTACAATTACATCTTTAATTCCATCTGCAAAATTATTTTGCATAAAAACTGAAGTTGGATTTGTAGCTTGAGGTTCTACATTTACATCAGTAATAACATCATTTTCTAGTGTAACTGTCACAAGCACTTCTTCAGAACCTGCAGGAGATAAATAACTACCTGTTGAGCTATATGTTCCATCTGTATAAACAATCTCCACTTCCTGCTGAGTATTTGTTGGTGGCTCTTGTGTTGTTGTTTCTTGAGTTTGAGCGGTAGTGTTTGTTGTTGTATCTGTAGTTGTAGCTGTCTCGTTATTTTGTTTGGTTAATAAAACACCTCCACCAATAACTAGCGCTCCAACAAAAACTAGTCCAATAATCATTGGTAAATATGATTTATCTTCTTCTAGATCCATTGTTCTATAATAATAAATAAAGTATTAATTACTACGGATGTAGTAAAACACATTTTTGATTATATATACATTTCAACTTAAGGTGCAAGAAAAAAGTTATTTTATACTAAATTTGTTTATATCATTTTCCTTTACTTAATTTCCTCATTTGAATATACTACTTTTATAGTCCGCCTAAAATGAATCATAAAACTATAATAGTAACAGGAGCAAATTCAGGCAAAGGCATGGCCACTGTAGAGAGGCTTGCAGCTCTTGGCCACACTGTTGTAATGGCTACATATTCTCAAGAAAAAGGTGTGACAGCACAAAGACAAATTCTTAAAAAAGTTCCCAAAGCAGATATACCAATAATGACAGTAAACTTAGATAATCCAGTTTCAATAAATGAGTTTGTAAAACAATTTGAAGTAAAATTCCAAAATTTAGAAGTTTTAATAAATAATGCAGGAATCTTTAGAGAAGAAAAAATAGTAAATACGATTGGAATTGATAAGGTTTTCATGGTTAATGTTATTGCACCAATAATGCTTTCTTTGAAGTTTAAAAATTTACTTATGAAAAGCAAACCAGCAAGAATCATTAATCTGGGTTCCATTGGTGAGAAGTATGGAACAGTTGATATTGATAATTTAAATGGAGAAAAAGAATACGAAGGAAATATAATTTACAACCAGTCTAAAAGAGCATTAGTTTCTTTAAGTTATAAGCTTGCAAAAGAATTTGCGGATACAGGAATCAGTGTAAATACATTACATCCAGGAACTTTAAAATCTGATCGAATAGATGAACCATTAGAAATCTCATGGTTTGATAGGTTAGTTGAAAAGCTAATGAAACCAATTACAATGCAAACTGATTCAGGAGTTGATACAACTGTATATCTAGCTGTCTCTCCGGATGTAGAAGACATAACAGGAAGATATTTTAGTGGAATGTCTTTATCAGATTCTTCAAAATCTTCTCATGATGAGAATCTACAAAATGAATTGTGGGATTATGTTATGAAAATAATTAAACCTTATCTCTAAATTAAGAGATTTTGATCTTTCTGTCAATTTGCTGTAATATCAATAGATATGGCTGATTCATTTTTAGAAGTAAAAAACTTAACAAAAAATTACGGTAATGGAAAAGGGGCGATAGATATTTCTTTTTCGCTTAATTCTGGAGAAATCGTTGGCTTTGTTGGCCCAAATGGTGCGGGTAAATCAACTACAATGGAAATGATTATGTCACTTATTAATCCTGATAGGGGATCAAGGAAGATTCTTGGAGAGGAAATAAATGATAGAAGTGATATTCAAAAAGTTATGAGTAGAGTTGGTTATCTTGCAGCAGAAGGTGGACTATACGAAGATTTAACTGGTAAACAGATATTTAATTATGCAGAAAAACTTTATGGTATTGAATCTAATGGTGAGTTTGAAAAACTTGCAACTGAGCTGCAACTTGATATAAATAAAAAAGTAAAAGCTTTATCTCTAGGTAACAAAAAGAAAGTTGGTATTATTCAAGCAATAATTCACCAACCAGACTTATTAATTCTTGATGAACCAACATCAGGATTAGATCCTTTAATTCAGCAGCAGATTCTAAATATAATCAAAGATTTTAGTAGCAAAGGGAGAACTGTGTTTTTGTCTTCACACAATTTAGCTGAGGTCCAGTCAGTATGCGACCGCGTGATTATGATCAAAGATGCAAAAATAATTTTTGACGATAAAACTGAAAGTATAATAAATGAGAATGGAAAAGAAATTAGACTTATAAACCCACCTAAAATAATTTTAGATAGAATAAGGAATGTGTTGCAAGATGAATCAATAAAAGAGAGCGGAACAGAAATTGTATTAACTGTAAAAAGACTACATCCAATACTAAAAATACTGATGGAATATGAATTTGAAGATTTTTACATTGAAAAACCTAGTCTAGAAAAAAGATTTATTAATTTGTATTAATTATGAAGTATTTGCACATATTTAATTTTGAAGTAAAAAGAAGTTATAAGATTTTTATTTGGTGGACTATTGCATGGGTTTTAATGATTTTAATGTTACTTCCTTTTTATAATACCTTTAGTACTCAAGGGCAAGAATTTGCGCAAGTTTACCAAAGTCTACCAGATGCTTTTAAAGTAGCGTTTAACTTAAATGAACTATCTTTAAGCACAATTTCAGGATATATAAATACAGAATTAATGGAATTACTTGAATTATTCTCATGTTTTTTCGGACTTTATTTAGGCTCAAGATCTATTCAGAAAGAAATTAATAATAAATCAATCCTTTTCTTATTAAGCAAGCCGGTTTCAAGAACTAAAATATTTTTAGCAAAAGTTGATTCTATTTTCCTTTTATCAGTGGCTTCAAACGCTATACTAATGCTTTTTCTAGGATTTGGAGTTATTTTTTTTACTGATGCTGATGCACCAGTAAAATATTTAGCATACTCATTTGTAGTTTTAATGCTTATGTTTACTTTATATTACGCGCTAGGAATATTGCTTGGAGTAATCAAAGATGGAGGTACAATTGCAATTGGAGCAATTGTAATAATAGTCACATTTATGTTTAATATAATGTCTAAGATTTCTGATTCTGCAGATTTTCTTAAATACCTTACTCCATATCATTACCTTGATTTGGGGCCAGTTGTAAGTGGACAAAGTATTGCAATTGAAAATATTTTCTTTATATTAATTATTGCTCTAGGATTATTTGTGCTAGGTTTTAGAGTGTTTACTAATAGAGATATAGACACATAAACAGCTTTGAGTAGTTAGTAATGAGTACTTAGAAAGTTGATAGGTAAAACTTACTAACTATTTTTCTTTAGTGCTTCTTTAACCTTCTCAATAATTTCTTCAAGAGTAGATTGTGACTTAATAAGAAAGAACATTGGTTCTGCACCTTTTATTTCGTCTATAAGGCTTGGTCTGGGGCTTAAATTAGTTAGCATAATAACGGGAATGTGTGAAAGATGATCATCATGCTTTAGTTGTCTAATAATAGTTGTTCCTTTTACTTTAGGTAAAATAATATCTAGGAGAATTAAATCAGGAAAGACATCTCGAGCCATATCAAGAGCTTGATCTCCACTTATACAATTGCTTACATCATAGCCAGATTGCTTTAGCTTCATTGTAAGTGCACTTACAAGAATTTCATCATCTTCAATAAGAAGTATTTTCTTTTTTGCATTTCCAGCCATAATGAATTATTGAATATTTTAAGAGTAAAGTAAACTATAAATTAGTTGTGAGTATTTAGTACTGAGTACTTAGTCGTTATTTCAGTATTGTTTTCTGAGTACTACATACTCAATACTCTAGACTGTAAGTCTTGCTCTATTTCTATTTACACCTTAGAATGTGTTGAATCTATGAAAAACTATATATATCTATTTCGACATACTCAATCAACAGATAACGAGCATAATATCTTTAGTGGAGATAGGAAAGATATTAGTCTATCTGAGGCTGGAAAAAGAGATGCAATAAAGCTAAAAGAAAAGTTAAAGGACTATAAATTTGATGTAGCAATATCCTCACCACTTAAAAGAAGTATAGAAACATTAGATATAATTTTAGAAGATTATCATCCAGATGTAGAAAAAATTGTTGATGAAAGAATAAAAGAAAGAGATTATGGAATTTTAGAAGGAAGAGTAAAACAAAAAGTTGCAATTCCTATTTTAAATATTTGGGCAAACATTGCTCATAGGTCTTATGTAATCCCACCACCAGGAGGAGAAAATTTTATACAAGTTTGGAATAGGGTAATGCCTTTTGTTCATGATCTTGAAGATATGATTAGACAAAGAAAAGTTAATGTTGCAATTTGCGGACATAACAATTCAATGCGACCAATTAGAGCATATTTTGAGCATAAGACACCAAGGCAAATGTTAAAAGAGAATTCTGAACATGGTGTAATTTATGAATATGAACTAGATACTTAAGAGTAAGACTATTATTGTCTAAATAGATAAGTTAATATTACTTATATTAAGTACTACTTTACTAGTTACTCAAAACACAATATGTATATAGTAGGAGATATTGGTGGAACCAATACTAGATTATCAAACACAAAAGACCTGTCTACATTAGATCAGCCTACGGTGCAACCTACACCAAAAGATTACACTCTTGGTCTACAAATGATAAAAGATTATGCAGATAAATGTAGCAAAATTGAAGTAATAGAAGGAGTATGTTTAGGCATTTCTGGTATTCTTGCAGAAGAAAAAAGCCATTTAGTTAGATCTCCACACTTGCCAAACTGGGAGAAGAAGCCGCTTCAATCTGATTTACATAATGCAATAAACACAAATGTCTTTTTAGAAAACGATACAGCTCTTGTTGGATTAGGAGAATCAATTTTTGGTGCAGGGAAAGATCATGATCTTGTTGCATACATAACAGTTAGTACAGGAGTTGGGGGTGCAAGAATAAATGAAAAAACAATTGATGACAAAAAATTTGGATTTGAGCCAGGTCATCAAATCATATCAGTAGGAGACGAACTCTTATCTTTAGAACAAATTATTTCAGGAACAGGTATACAAGAAAGAACAGGAAAAAGACCAGAAGATATAGATAAAGATGATGCTATATGGAAAGATGTTACAAAGTTTGCAGCAATTGGGCTACACAATACAATACTTCATTGGTCACCAGATATTTTAGTTCTTGGAGGTGGAATAATTCTTAGCGAAAAACTTTCAATTCATAACATTACAGAGATAATTCAAGAGCTTTTAGTGGTATTTCCAGAGATCCCTGAAATTAAAAAAGCTGAACTTGAAGATTTTGGAGGACTCTATGGAGCAATGGAGCATATAAAGTCTAACAGTAAATAATATCTATTTAGAATATTGTTTAACTCTACTAGAAATTTCTTTAGTATTTTCATAGGCCTAATTTTAAATAATCGGTACCAAAAAAAGTGGCAAAATCCTTTGTTTACGGCAATGGGAATATAGCTGTCGGTCTTGACCTATATGGACAGGTCTATGACCTCTATTTCCCATATGTCGGTCTAGAAAACCATACGGGAGGAAGTTATGTACACAAAATCGGTGTATGGATAGATGGAGTCTTTCATTGGGTAGATGATGGCTCATGGGAAATTTCTTCAGATTATTATGAGAATGAAGAAATCGATAATACATTAGTTCTAAAACATAACGAACTCGGTATAAAAATTGAAATAACTGATGAGGTCTATAATGAGCTCAATATATTCTTACGGTCTTTTAAAGTTTTTAACGAACATGATTCAACTCGCCAAATAAAACTTTTCTTTAATCAGCAATTTGAAATTTACGAATCTCATAGAGGTGATACTGCTTACTATGATCCTGATAATCACGTAATTATTCACTACAAAGGAAGAAGAATCTTTCTAATTAATGCTTTCAATAGAGATACAAATCAGCCTTTTGACGAATATAGCGTTGGACTTTTGGGAATAGAAGGAAAGTTAGGAACTTATAAAGATGCTGAAGATGGGAAATTAGAAAAAAATCCTATTGAACATGGGTTAACAGACTCAGTTATTGGAACAACCTTGACTATGGAAGGTCATCAATCTCAGACAGTTGATTATTGGCTGGCTATTTCCAAACATATGGATGATGTAAAAAAACTGAATGATTATGTTTTAAAAAAGACTCCAGAATATTTGATTACAACAACAAAAAATTATTGGAAAGCTTGGTCTGCAAAAAAAATTATGGATTTTAAAGATTTGACCTTAGAGGAACAAGCTTTATTCAAACAATCACTTAAAATGCTTAGAGTGCATACAGATACTACAGGTGCAATTATTGCTTCAACCGATTCAGATCTTCTAAAATATGGAAGAGACGCTTACAGTTACGTTTGGCCACGTGACGCTGCTTTCTCATCAATGGCTTTTGCAAGAGCCGGTTATGATGATATAAATAAAAATATCATCAACTTCTTTAACGACATTATTACACCTGAGGGATACTTTATGCATAAGTATAGATCAGATAAATCACTAGGTAGTTCTTGGCATCCTTGGGTCTATAAAGGTATAAAGGAGCTTCCAATTCAGCTTGATGAAACAGCTTTAGTTATCAATGCTATTTGGACAGACTATAAATATTCTAGAGATATTGAATATTTAGAAAAAATTTATAATTCACTTCTAAGAAAAGCAATAGATTTTATTA
>JAGQLJ010000073.1 GCA_020429495.1 Candidatus Dojkabacteria bacterium | reverse complement strand
GTGTTAAGAAAAACAATATTTGGCAATTTAAATCTGATTGGTGGCACTCCTATAAAATTACTAGTACTGGCTATTCTTTGGAGGTTTCAAAAGAACTGGAAAAAAAGCCGGAACCTGTTACCAAGATTACATCAAATTATGGTGCGACTACGGTTGGTAACAATTATGGGTATTATCGTGGTCATGACGCATATTATAAAGTTCAAAAAAATTTTGATAAAAAAGTATTAGATAAGAAAACTAAAATTAATTTAGGGTGGATTGCTAATAAAGAAAAAGCTCCTAAAGAAGTTCGTGGTTCTCTTATCAAACTTTCATATGCTATTGATGATACCGCTGATAATAAAAGTGGATTTTATTACATCGTTGCTTATACTATTCCCAATCCAGAATCTATTACTCCTGTTCAAAAAGATAGGGTTGTAATTTATCCATCTACATATGGTGAATTTTTGTATTGGAAACAAAGATTGGATTATGGTAGTAAAGAAGCTTTGTATAAACTTAGAGCTAGACTCCGTGTTCAAAAATCTTCTTCTGGTTTGTTTGTTGAGTATTGTATTAGTGCAGAAAATGTTATTCTTAATAATAGTAAATTAGATGAAGATCAATATTCTATCCCTTTTGATGATGATGAAGAGGACGAAAATAATGTAACTAAAATCTATCCAGGTCCAGACGGTAAACTTTTAACAGAAAAAGATTGGTATAAAGCTGCTTCTACTATTACTTTTTCAGGTTGCTGTTCTAATTGTGATTCTTGGCTTGAACCAAAAGATGCAGAAGAAATTTATTGGGATCAGCATTTAGCAATTTGTCCTAGGTGTTTAGAAGACCCGTATATAGAAGATTTTTTACAAATGAGAACTCGTAAAGCAAAAGGTGCATAATGCAAGTTAATGGAGTTAATTTTACAATTGGTGCTGATCCAGAAGTTTTTATGAAACTTGATGGTAAGTTTGTCAGTGCCCATCCTTACATTTTTGGTACAAAAAATAAACCATTTAAAGTTGAACATGGTGCTGTACAAGTTGATGGAATGGCGTTAGAATTTAATATTGATCCCAGTAATTCTTTTGAAGAATTTAATTCCAATTTAAATATTGTACAAGAACAACTTTTAAACATGCTACCAGCAGGTAGTGAGTTTATGACTGATGCTACTGTTGAATTTGATAAAATGTTCTTGGAAACTGTTCCTTATTATAATCGTATTCTTGGTTGTGAACCTGATTATAATGCTTACACTATGAGGAAAAATAAAAAACCATCTGATTCTACTTTAATGAGGACTGCTGGTGGTCATATTCATATTGGTGGTATTAATACGAATAATCCTACGAATCAAGGTCATATGTCTATGGCGTCTAGATTATCTAAACTTTTAGATGAAAGAATTGGTGTATATTCTTTGTTGTGGGATAAAGATGATAAACGACGTTCTCTTTATGGTAAAGCTGGCTCGTTTAGACCAAAAACTTATGGTATGGAATATCGTTCGTTGTCAAATGCTTGGATATTTAATGAAAAGATTGTTTCATTTATTTATAATGGCGTACAAGAAGCTTTAGAACTTCTGTTTGATTTGGATTATATACCTAATCCAGATGTACAACGTATTATTAATGAGTCTGATCGTTCTCATCCCATCTTTGACAGTTTTAAAGCTAAAAATTTAAAAGAGGTTTTAGGATGACAATTAGTTATGATGATGATTGGGAATATGCTCATGCAAAACTTTCAGATAGTGTTATAACTTTTAATAATTTTCCTTATTATGTAAAAGAAGTAACACCTAGTTGTCATGTACATCTAAAAAAATTTTACTTTGGTGAATCAGTAAGTGCTAATCTTAATCAATTAGATTTAACTCCATTTTCTCTTGGGTATTATAATAGTAATGATTCATGTATCTATGTTAAAAGAGTACCACAAAGAAATTGGAAACAAGGACTTCGTACAAATAATATTGCATCTAATGGTGGATTTGTTGAATTTGAAAGTGAAGGATTTTTAAATTGTCTTTTAGATAAATATCCAAGTATTGATGATTGTATTGAATTTATTAGTTGTCAAGAGTATAAAGCTATTTCATTTCATAAACAATTTGCACTAGGATCAAAATTTAAAAAAGGTTTTAATCTTTTATATAAAGATAAAAAAGTTGGTTATATTGATCCAGAGAAAACTATTTTTCCAGTGTTTGATGAACATTATATATTTTTAACTGAATTATTTGAGGATATTATTCATGCTAACAATCAAGGACCTTTGTAATAAAAAAAGTATTGAAGGGGATGTTGGGATTGAGATTGAAATGGAGGGTAATAAACCATTTCCAATTGGTCCTGATGTTTGGGTATATACCACAGATAACTCTTTAAGAGGATATTCTGCTGAATACGTTACTAAAAAACCAATCCTAATTGAAGAAGTAGACGATAAAATTAAAATTTTAAAAGACGTTTTAGAAAAATATGGAAATAAAATTAATCATTCTTTTAGGGCTGGTGTACATATTCATTCTAATTGTCTTGAACTTACACCAAAACAAATTGGTACTTATGCTGCTACATACTATTGTATGGAAACTGCGTTAACTAAATTTTGTGGTTCTAGAAGAGAAGGTAATTTTTTCTGTCTTAGACTTAAAGATGCAGAATTTCCACTTGACATTTTAATGCAAGCTCTACTTAATCCAAATGATTTTTATGGATATTTTACTAGTGATAATCTTAGATATTCTGCTCTTAATTTAAGATCACTTACTAAACATGGGTCTATAGAATTTAGAGCTATGGAGACAACACCTGATCTTGAAAAGATTTCTCCATGGGCACATATTATTTATAACATCAAAAAATATGCTTTATCTTTAGAACATAGAGAACAAATTGCTTATGATATTTCTTTTTATGGTCCATCTAATTGGATTGAAAAAGTAATAGGACATGATAACTATCAACTTATTCGTTACAATGGAATTGAAAAAGATACTATGTCTGATTTAAGACTTGTACAAGAACTTATTTATCTTAAAGATTAAGGAGTTTCAATGTTTTATATTTATCCTTATAAACATGGATCAGGGTCTGTAAAAAATCTTAAAGAACTTATTCCAGATTTAGTGGAGATTAAACTTGAGAATAGTAAATTTAAACCTTCTAATAAAAAACTCATTGTAAATTGGGGAAATAGTAAAATGGATATTGAAAAATTTAAAGAGTGTATGGTTTTAAACAACCCACTTGCTGTAGAAATTGCTTCTAATAAACTTAAATTCTTTAATAAAGTTGTTGATAAAGTAAACATTCCTCCATATACAACTAATAGTGAAGTTGCAAAAGAGTGGATTAAACAAGGTAAGATTGTTTTTGGTAGGTCAACTTTAACAGGTCATAGTGGTGATGGTATTTATGAAATAAATAGTGAAGAGGGCCTCTTGAAATCTAGTGGTCTTCCATTATATACCATGTATATTCCAAAAATTGAAGAATATAGAGTTCATGTATTTCGTGGTGAAATTCTTGATACTCAACAAAAACGAAAAAGTGGTAAAGCTGGATATGTTAATTGGAGAGTTAGAACTTATGGAAATGGGTTTATTTTTGCAAGAGAAAATGTTACACCACCACAAGATGTAATAGATCAAGCCAAATTAGCAGTAGAAGTTTGTGGATTAGATTTTGGTGCTGTAGATGTTATATGGAATAGTTATAGAAAGAAAGCATATGTTCTTGAAGTTAACACTGCTCCAGGCATAGAAGAAACTACAGCTAAAAATTATAGTGATAAATTAATGAAATATGCAGAAACATATAATGTCACTCTAAATAATAATTCTTTTGATAATCTTATTTTTCATAATGTACAACAAGCAACTGTTGAATTTGATAATATATCAAATATTGAAACACCTTTTGGTTATGAATAACCAGAACCAGAAGAAGATCATGATGAAGAGATATAATGGGAATTTGTATAGATAAACTTCCACATAGTTGTGGAACAAAAAAAGGATTACAAGTCTTTGCAAATGAAGAAACTGGCAAAGTAGATGGATTTTGTTTTGCTTGCCATAAAAGAATAGCAAATCCTTACGGAAAAGAAAAAACAATTGATGAAGTAGACTTACCTAAACCTAAAACAGAAGCAGAAATTCAAGCTGAGATAGCGGAGATAGATGGTTATCCTGTTGTAGATTTAAAAGACAGAAAACTTCGTGCTAAATATATTGAAAGATTTGGTAGTAAAATTGCTCTATCAGAAGAAGATGGTAAAACTCCAATAGCTATTTATCATCCTATGACTATTAATGATGAACTTACAGGTTACTATATAAAAACTCTTAGTAAGCCTTCATACGAATGGTCAATAGGTGAAGTAAAGAATGCACAACCTTTTGGTTGGTTAAGAGCTAAAAGATCAGGAGCCTATCGTCTTATTATTACAGAAGGTAGAGAAGATGCTATTGCAATTGAAGCCTTATTTGATATGTATGGCAACGAAGAATTTAAACCTGCTATAATAAGTCTTTCAAATGGTACTAATTCTGTAAAGAAAAATCTTACACCTATTGCAAAAGAAATTCAATCCTTATTTAAAGAAGTAGTAATTAATTTTGATAATGATTCATCTGGAGAAAAAGCTACACAAGAAGCTTTACTAATTCTTCCAGGGGCTTTATCTGCAATTTTACCAGAAAAAGATGCTAACGATTGTTTGATTAACGGTAGTGGTAAAGCTGCTTATAAAGCTTTAGCTTTTAATGCTAAACGTCCTAAAAATACTAGACTATTAGTTGCAAATAAAGAACTTCATTATCAATTTAGACAACCAACTCAACATGGAGAACTTACTTGGTTTTCTCCAACACTGCAAAAACTTCTTCGTGGAGTACGTTTAGGAGAAACTATTTATGAAGGTGCTGGTGTTAAAATGGGTAAAAGCGAATTGCTTAATGCTCAAGCAGCACATCACATGATTGTAGATAATGTACCAGTACTAGTAGCAAAACCAGAAGAAGCTGCTAAAGATACTTATAAACTTATAGCAAACAAGTTTGTTGGTAATAGATTTCATGACCCAGATGTTCCATTTGACTATGACGAGTTTGATCGTGCTGGTGAAATGATGGATAGTAAACTTTATATGATTGATCTTTACCAACATTTAGGTTGGGACACTCTTCGTTCTGATATTATATATGCAGCTAATGATGGAGTAAAAGCAGTTTTTATTGATCCAATTACTAATCTTACTGCGGGTCTTAATTCTGCTGATGCTAATGCTTTCCTTACTGGTTTTGCTAGAGATATTTCAGCTATTGCTAAAGATAAAAATTTAGTTGTATTTCTCTTTTGTCATTTGAAAGCTCCAGAAGGAACTATATCCTTAGAAACTAGACAAAAACAATATTCTAAAGGTATCTATCATGGTCTTGGTAATTGTCCACACGAAATGGGTGGAACAATTTATTCTAATCAGTTTGCTGGATCAAGAGCCATGATGCAAGCATGTAATCTTATGCTTGGTTTAGAGGGTAATAAAGACCCAGATTTAGATGAAGTAACTCGTCACACTAGATGGGTTAGAATTTTAGAAGATAGACAATTTGGTAATAGTGGTACTATTCCTTTATATTACAATGAAAAAACTACTATGTATAAAGAGATTTGAAAATTATTCAATGCGGATTGTCAGATTTTTGTGACAAAATTTAAAGAATGAAACTAGTATGAATACACAAGAAATTGAAAATTTATATAGACGTTTGTATAAGAAAAAAATCAAATTACTTACGTTTATATTAAAAGGAGATGTTGCAACTGCTGAGGAC
>JAGQLJ010000072.1 GCA_020429495.1 Candidatus Dojkabacteria bacterium | reverse complement strand
TAGGTCTAATATATGCAGGTATTGTGGGTAAATTAAAAGGAGTAATTATTCCAATGGTACCTTTAATTTGTATTGGCTATACTATAACAATAGGCTATGGAGATGAACTATTGAAATTGGTTACAACTCCAGAACTAATTAATATATTCTTAAGGTAAATATGAAAAAAGAAGCTTTTACATTAATTGAAATGCTTGTTGCAATGAGCATAATGGTTATTATTCTAAGCTTTGGTACAGTTGGTGTTGTTAGGTTTAGAGACTATATTGAACTTCAAAATGGGTACTCAGATATATCAACATATCTTAGAACAACACAAAATAAAGCCAGAAATGCAATTGCCTACACTACTAACGGAGGAGTTCCTGTTGCCCCGGATTACTATGGGGTATATGTTGCTAATGACAATTTCTCTCTTTATGCATGCAACGAAACTATTCCAAATCAAGTTGATTGTACTGAAGAAGAGTCAGATATAAAGGCTACAAGCTTTACTAGCGTAGGAATTGAATTGTCAGGATGTCCAGGTGATATGATAGCTTTTGCAAAATCTTCAGTTGAGATTATTGCAATAAATGGTACTCCTAATTTAGGCCAAGTTAATTCAGGAACAGTTGTTACAAATGGAACATGTGATCTTCTAGTTTCTCATGCTAACAGTAGTTCCACGCGAACAATAAGTATAAATTTAACTCAAAATTCTATTGATGTTCAATAAAAATAAAAGAAAAAAAGCAGCAACATTAGCAGAAGTAATGATAGTTTTAGGTGTTATTTCAACAGCAATGGTTGCTTCAATAAGTATTATGATAAATTCATTAGTTAGAATTAAAATAAATGACATTGAAGATACTGCAAATTCTGTAATGATAAAAGCACTTGAAGCCGCTAAATCTCCTGCTACTCTATCATTATCTCAAGATATATCTGCAATTGCTGTTAACTCATCTGTATTTTTTGCACTAGATGAATCTTCAAGCTTACAAATTCAGTTGAATGATGTAGTTAATACCTCTTGTACATCTCAAAATAAATATAATGTAAGTGTTCTACTACCTGATGATGTTTCTTCAAGTTCAGAAATATGTGTACAGGTTGAGATTATTCCTAGATTTGGGGTAAACAGTAAAAGAATTTATGAAATTATTGTTAGATCATTCTATGTTCTACCAAGTGGTGATGTAAGGGCAAATGTTATTAAAGGTTACAGATATGGAGATGTATAGAAATAAAAAAAGATTAAAAAAAGCATTCTCTCTTGTTGAAATGGTAATCAGCATTGGGATAGTTAGCATAATTATAGTGATTTTCTTTAATTCTCTACTAATATCCCTAGATGTAACAGTAAGAAATACAGCAAGAAGTAATATTAGAGAGGAAATTACATCTATAGCAAGTCTTATTCAAAGAGATATTAGGAGTGCTGATTTGGTAGATATTCCTAACTGTTCTGGATCAAGTTGTGAAATGATAGTAGAACAAGATAGGATTACTTGGTATCTTTGCGGAACAAGAATTTGTAAAGAGGATGGTTCTAGCACTATAATATTTCAAAGTGAAGAAGATATTGAATTTACATCTTTTACTTTTGAACCTGGATTTGTACAAAATCCAACTGATGCTAAGAATAATATCTTGGTGACATTAGTTGCAGATCATGCAAATGCAGCGCTAGATATAAGTAATATAATTAGGCAAGTTTCAGTATCAACAAGAAATTATGAACTCTAAACAAATAAAACAAGGTCAAATTTTGCTAATTACTCTACTCGTTTTAATGGTATTGGCAATAGTAATTGTTGGAGTTGTTATAGTTACAAGTCGAGATACATCACAGGTTGTTGCAAATCAAAAATATGAGCAATTATTGAATGTTGCAGAAGTTGAGCTTCAAAGAGTTATTGATAAATATGGCGATACAACAATACCATTGGATGATTTAAGCCGGGATGATGATTTAGATAATTATGTTACTTCGTGTGATGCTGTTAATAGCAATAGTCAAATAGGTTATGAATGTAAGATTAATGATGATAATGCACTAGGTTTGGATTTAGATACAACAATTACAGTTGTAGAAGATAAAAATATCTCAGGCTTAGAACTATATAAAGACGATACTATAACCTTTGCACTTGATGGGTATAACCAAGGCTTAGATATAACTTGGGACCAAGATATTGCTATGGAAATTGCTATTACCTATTTTGAAGATTTAGATTCTGATGGTGTTTGGGATACAAACGAGCCACTAGATGAAACAAGAGATATTTTTGATGCCTTCGGAGTTTATGATAGTTTAGGTGGTACTCCAAACTTTAACTTTGTTTCTTTGAATGGTGGGCGAGGTGCTAGATTTACAATAAATAATATTGCTGACCTACAATCTATAAACTATCAAACAACTTCTATTTCATTAACTGCAAGAACAAGAAATAACCTAGGTAATCCAACTCTTATAGATGTAACAGCTACTGACCCTGGTTCTTTCCCATTTCAAATAAGATCCTTCACTACTTCAGTCTTTGATCCTAATGATCCACAGACTCCTGTTGCAGAAGTAGAATCTTTTGTGTCTATTGAAACTCAATTAGATTCTATTTTTAACTATACAATCATTACAGACGGAAATATTACTCTTTAAAAAAGTTCGATATTTCTTTAATATAAAGTATCTAAAATATTTATAAACTTAGAATATGGCAAAGATTCCTGAATTTTTAGCACTAGATGTAGGTAATTCTGCTGTAAAAGTGGCTATAGCAAAGACGAATGATAAAGGTTATGTACTAGAATCTTTGAACTCAGTACCAATTGTTGCTTCGTTGTTAGACAATCAAAGTAATAAAGGCTTGGAAATGTTAGCAGATAAGATTATGGAGTGTGTAAAAGGTGCTAATGTAAATACAAAAAATACAGTAATGTCTCTCTCTGAAAGAGTTATATTTTCAAGACTAATTACTCTACCAGCTATGCCAGATAATGAATTAGAAGAAGCTGTACATTGGGCAATAAAGCCACTTGTTCCAGTACCAATCGAAACCTTAAATGTTAGTTATGAAAGAATAGATGCTGTTAAGAAGAATGGAAAAGAATTTGTTAATTGGTACGCAGTTGCTGCTCCAAAAGATTTGATCCAAAAATATCAAATTGTAGCTAATAAGTCTAAGTTAAATTTATTAGCTATAGAAACAGAAGCGCTAGCATTATCTAGATTGCTATATAAAAACTACTCTGTTAATGAAGATGCATTCATTGTAGATATTGGTGCTGATAACACAAATTTAATTATTGAAAGAAAAGGTGTTGTTGTCTTTTCACAAACAGTAGGAACAGGGTCAACGGACTTCACCAAAGTAATTGCCTCAGATTATGGGCTTGATGAAGGAAAGGCTGATCAATATAAAGTTACCTATGGTATAGATTTTGCTCAAGGTGAGGGGAAAATAGCAAAATCAGTTCAACCTGTTGTAGACATTATAGTAAGTGAAATATCCAGAACAATTACCTACTACTCTAGTAAAATCGGAGGGCAAAGAATTAAACAAGTTTACATAACAGGTGGTGGAAGTAATTTATTAAAGCTAAATGAATATATGCAACAAAAGCTAGGACTAGAAATATTGACTTTGAATCCATTAAACGAAATTCAACTAAGCAATAAATTGAAAAATAAATATAATCCTCAAAATATTTCATCTTATAACGTTGCTATAGGACTATCGCTAAA
>JAGQLJ010000071.1 GCA_020429495.1 Candidatus Dojkabacteria bacterium | reverse complement strand
GAGTTCGCAGAACGTGAACATGAAATTAGGGGTTGCTTGGTGGCGCTAATGTCAGCAAAACATGTGCTCCTTTTAGGACCTCCAGGAACTGGAAAATCATTATTGGCTCGTAAAGTTTGCTCCTCAATTGTAGGAGCAAATTTTTTCGAGAAACTGCTTACGCGATTTACATGGCAAGAGGAATTATTCGGCCCGATTGCAGCGTCTCAATTAAAGAATGACAAGTTTTTACGAAAGGTAGAAGGCTATCTACCTTGGGCACATATTGCATTCTTAGATGAGATTTATAAAGGCAATAGTGCTATTTTAAATTCTTTATTGACTTTAGCAAATGAAGGCGTATTTCATAATGACGGAATACCAGTTAAAACCCCGCTAATGTCAATCATTGGTGCCTCTAACGAGATTCCTGATGGAGAAGATGGCCTAGAAGCTTTCGATGACCGACTGCACATTCGTTTTGTAGTACGCAGAATCTCTGATCGTAGTGCTATGAAGAAAATGCTGGCATCTAGCAGTCATCAAAATACCGCTACTATTACTATTGAGGAATTAATTAAAGCCAAAAAAGAAGTTGAGGCTTTGCAAATTCCACAAAATGTAATGAATGTTTATTTGGACTTATGGAATGGGCTAAAAACCAAGAAATATGGAGTAAACATTACAGATCGTGTATTCAAGCAGGCTATTGATATCATGAAAGCTGAGGCATGGTTAAATGGTCATTCTGCTGTAGAAGAAGAAGATTTTGAAATACTGCAACACGTTTTCTGGAAAGATCCTGCTCATAAAAAGGATATCTATTTAGAAATTCTGAATACAACAAATCCTGAAAAGTCAAAGATCACGGATATTTTCCTAGAAGTTGAATCAATTGCCAATAAAGTATTAAAGTCCAATAAGCAGTCTACTCCTGCAGAAGGGATTGAAGTACTTGGCAAACTGAAAGAAAAGCGTGCTCAAGTAGACAAACTGATCAAAAATATGGAATTAGGCAACAAAAACGTAACGGAAGTTCGTGAGATGCTTAATAAAATGAATAAATTACTGCAAGAAGTTGCTAGTAATGTAGTTGGAATTGAGGTTCAGTTTTAATGAAGCGAATAAATGAGGAGAGCTTTTCGAATCTTTTCGGTGAAAAACGTTACACAATTAATTGTGATAAGTTTGATATCGAAGATTTTCAAGGCATCAAAGAATGTAGCTCAAAGCTATTAAAGCAGGAAGCCGCCGGTGCTGAAGAATTGCCTACTTATCCTGATTTAATGCAAGACATGTTTTCTATGTTGTGCAAAACAGTTCCTAAGTTAAATCCGGAATATGAAGTTAAGCTAGATCATATGTTCAATTATGAAATAGCAAAACAAATGCAAGAGCATCGCAGAACTAAAGAAATTCGTGCAATGAGCCAAATGGATAAAATGATGAGTGCTTTAGGTGTCGAAGACTTATCAGAAGAAACCCTTAGGCTAATTAAGGAACTTAAGGAACAGCGGGCAGCACAGAAAGAAATGGAAGATGCTGCTAAAGCTCTACAAGATGCATTAGGAAATATGCCAGTTCCAGGTGGTAATGGTGACAAAGCCGGAGACGGAGACGCCGCAGATACCACAAGCGAAGATGGTGAAGGTGAAGGAAAAGCACCGTCTCCAGAAGAATTAACTTTAGAAGCTGCCAAGCAAAGAATGCAAGATGCAGTTGATAACTTTAAAGAAAGCTTTGAAGACAAAGAAGTCAAGAATAAAATTGGGCAAGCTTTGTCTAAAGTTCGTGATGGAATGCGGCAAACAAGTAAGTTGTTGCAGCAATGGGGTTTGGGAGGAGATTCGAGTTTTATCAATAGTGGACATCGACACAAAATCGAGCTACTTAAAAAGCTGGAAGGGAATTCTAAACTAAAGCAGATCGCGGAATTGGCCGGAAAGTTAACAATGCTGGCGATGTCTGAACAAGCACAAAAAATTCCTAAAGGCTGCGAAGAAGTATACAGCATATCAACCGGAAGAGATTTCGACCGAATGCTGCCAAGTGAACTACTTAAGCTTCAAGATCCTGATAGGGAAATCGAGTTCTTTAAAGACTACATTGAAGGAAATTGTTTACAATATGCCCTAAAAGGTAAAGAGAAAAAAGCACGTGGTGCTATGGTAGTGTGCATCGATGAATCAGGTTCCATGCAAGGAGCTCCGGATAACTGGGCTAAAGCTGTAGCGATAGCTTTATTAAATGTTGCGAAAAAGCAAAACCGAAATTTTTTCGTTGTACATTTCAATGGCAATAGAAATCCAGGAACTCTACCTGTACACCGATTCACAAAAACTGAGGGCTTTCCAGCCGAACGAGTTATTGACATGGCAGAAATGTTCATGAATGGTGGTACCGATTTTATGGCCCCATTAACAAGAGCTCGTATGTGTATTGATGAAGAGGTCAATTTTCACAAAGCGGATATTATTTTTATTACAGACGGAGAGTGCGCAGTAACTAATGATTGGTTGGCCGAATTCAAAACTTGGAAAAAATCCAAGGCAGTATCCATATACTCAATTTTGATTAATTGTGGGTATAACTCAGACGTGAGTTTAAAAGAATTCTCCGACAAAGTTGCTAAGCTTAATGACATGAGATCTAAGGGTGATGAAATCGCCATAGACTTATTCGCATCTGTCTAATATAGAAATAAGACAACTTTATTCAGTCAATCTTTCTATACTTTTTTCTTGATACGTCCATAATATTTATAAATAACTATTTATATATATTAAAATTTATATAGTATCACCAAAAGAAATTAGTACTGGAAAAGATTAAGGTCTGAGTAACTTAGATCTAACTCTAATATAATAGATATTATTAATTTTATACATTAAATCAAG
>JAGQLJ010000070.1 GCA_020429495.1 Candidatus Dojkabacteria bacterium | reverse complement strand
AGAAATCTATTATTGTTGGATCAAAAGCTCCATCAGTTTTTTTACTCATATTAAGCATATAGCTCACAAGAAAAACTAATTCTTCTGAAACCTGCACCCACTTACCACTTTGTCTATTCAAGTTTGAAAGCTCACTATCTTCATTAAATCTTGTAAACTTTTTTACTATTCTTTCAAATTCTCCATAAGCAGATTCAATTGCTTCTGCAATCTCTATTGTGCTTTGCCCATCTTGAATTACTGTAATATCAATATCAGTATTCATAAATTTTCTTGAATGAAAAATTTTATGTTTCATTTTGATTTTTCCAAATATCGTGCTTTAATTATATAACGTATGGAACATGAAGAAATTATACAAAGAGCAAAGAACTTTTTAGCAACACAAAGAATTGCGTCGCTAGCAACAGCTAAAGATAACTATCCTTGGATTGTTGATTTGTTCTATGTTGCTGATGAATCTTACAACCTATACTTCTTAATTTCAAAAAATTCTAAAACTTGGAGTAATATTGAAGAGAATAAAAACGTTGCTGTAACAATTGATGCCCATGCAAGTGATGCATCAAGACAAAAAAATATACAAGTAAAAGGGACAGCTCAAACATTATCAAAAGAAGAACTAGAATCAGTAATAGATTCATTTGAAGTAGCATTTCCGGATTTAGTTGATGAAAATGATTCTGTTTCTGATTTTAAAGGAAAAGATTCTGAAGATAGATTTATAAAAATAACTCCTGAAAATATATTTTTCAGAGACTCTGAAGCCTTCGAAGGACGGCATGAAATTGTACTATCTTAGTTTTTACATAAAATAAAATGGCATTTGAAAGAGTAAAAATAGCATTTGAATTTAATGCACTAGAACCAAATATTGATGCAAAAACAATGGAAATCCATTCTGAAAAACATCATCAAGGTTATACAGATAAACTAAATGCAGCAGTTGAAGATAGCGAATGGGCGGATTATTCTATTGAAGAACTTTTAGGAATGCTTGAAGATTTACCAGATGATATTCAAACTACAGTAAGAAATAATGGTGGGGGATTTGCTAATCATAATCTTTACTTTTCAGTTCTATCTCCTAAAAGTAGTAAGGAACCAACTGGAGAACTTAAAGAAGCAATTGACGATGCCTTTGATAGCTTTGAAGATTTTAAAGAAGAATTTTCAAAAACAGCAGCAGGTCAATTTGGTTCTGGCTGGGCATTTTTAGCTTTAGATGAAGATGGTGAACTATATATAACTGCAAAACCAAATCAGGATTCTCCACTTATGGATAACCATACACCAATTTTAGGAATTGATGTTTGGGAACATGCTTATTACCTAAACTATCAAAACAAAAGAGCTGATTATATTGAGGCTTTTTGGAATGTTATTGACTGGGAAAAAGTAACAGAGAATTTTGAGAAAGCACAGTCTTAAGCTTCCGCAAAACCGGGGTGGGTATCAAGATTATCAGTGTCTGATTCATTAAGACTTCCAATTAATTCAGCAATCTGAATTACATAGGGATCATCACCTCTAATACCGAATTTCACAATAATTTCACTTAATTTATTAAGTCTTAGGTTTACTTTTGCATGTTCGTTTGTAGAAAAATAAAGTAATGAATTAAGTTCATATAGAATTGAGTCTGGTAGTTCACTGTGAACATTTGGAAGAGATAATAACTTCCGATGTACTTTTTCGCCAAGTACAGGATACATAGTATCTATCAATGACAATGTCCTTTTTACATGTTCATTGAAAATTGGGTAATGAAGTATTAACCTCATCTTCGCAAGAGTTGTATTTTCAGGAGATTGAAAAATAGAATCAATTTTATGTTGAAACATCAAGTCTTGAAGATTGTCATCATTATCATCAAATCCAAATTGAGTATAAATTGCAGCAATGACAGATTCTTTTGTATTGTGAGTAGAAAAAATTTCAATAATCTCTTTTCCTATTTTTTCCATAACCTGGGGCGTTGCTGCCTCTCTTTGTAATAGTGTTGAAAAATGCCAGGCAATGGGACCCATATATAGACATTCATCATTTTCCACAACACCGGTTGGATTAAATATTGCCTCTTGTCTTGTTACCATAAATAAGTCAATTACTCTATCCATACCTACGGGTAGACCATTAGGTATTTCCTCCATTAGTTTCTCTAATCTTTGCGTAAAAATAGATAAGGTATCAAAGGGCATGCTTTTGATTCTTGCACAGGTTGCTAAAGATTCAATTTGCGATGGCTCCATATCACCACTTGCAACAAAATCTTGTCCTATGAAGTAATTCTGTAAACATGAATTACAAATTGAACTCCTATTTTCTACTAACGGGGAAGTGTCATCTGAATCTGGAAAATCTGACATATTAAAAATTCTGAAAATAACTACTCAGTCTATCTTATAAATATAAATTTTCAAGTATTTTTTTTATTGAATAGCTCTATATTCTCACTTGCCCAATTTACTGCTATGTTAATATTTTCTGAATTAGGATATCCATCAATTTGTAATATTTTACCTATTCTCTTTCCATCAAGGTTTTTGGTAATTTTTTCTTCAATATATACTATGGCAGTATTATATTCATTATATTTTTTATCTCCCAGTCCAAAGTAAGAAAGATATGTTTTAGATAGATCAGTATCACTATTGAAAATATACTCAAAAATGTCTTCTGTTCCTGGTGCAACGTCTCCATCTCCCCAAGTTGAAGCTCCAATAATTATATAATCAAACTTGCCTAGTTCTTTTGCATCGGCAAATTCATTTATAGGTTTTATAATTATATCCCAATCACTATTTTTTACTAATTCATCATAAATTTCTGTAGCAATAAACTGGGTATTTCCAGTAAGACTTGCATAGGTTATTAAAACTTTTTTCATAGATGTATTTTATCATCTACACTATTACTCTTATTAAAGAATGTGTAAAATAACAGTAATTGGCTTAATTTTTAATGTAAATAAAATGGAAGTAGGAGATTTAATGATTGCGCTACTTTTAGCAATATTAGTAGTCAATGTTTTTAACATTGCAATGATATTAAGAGTTGCAAGATGGTTAGGAAGTAATAATGCTTTTGAAGAATCAAAAGCTATCTCTTTGGATGATCCATTTTTTAAGGTATATCTAATGGGTCCAATGGTTTCTTGGTCAAAATTAAAAAGAACTAGAGATAATAAATATTGGCTAGATTTAAGGGGATGGTTTTTTGTAAGAATTACAATGTTTGCAGTTTTAACATTCTTACTATTTGCAAATATTTATCTTTTGCTTTGGTATCTTTCAATGTAGTTCTTGATACACTTTCGTCTGGCACTCGAGCTGACAAAAGGGATGGTAGGGGCAAGTCGCGACTTGTCCCTACTTGCGTTATAATTGCACATGCAAAAACAACCAATAACATTAGCTATAGATACTTCTTGTGATGAAACTTCAGCCTCGGTTGTTGAAGGAGTAAAAGTGCTTTCTAATATTCAGCCATCACAAATGGAATACCATAAAAAATATGGTGGCGTTGTTCCATCTCTTGCAAAACTTGCACATACAGAGCGTATAGATAATGTTGTAAAAGAATCCTTAAAACAAGCTCAGAAAACAATGGATGATATAAACTATGTTTCAGTTACTTATGGACCAGGTTTAGCTATTGCACTAGAAGTTGGAATAAAAAAAGCAAAAGATATTGCAGAAAAATATAAAAAACAGCTAATGATTATTAATCATATGGAAGGTCATTTATTATCTGCATTTGCTCAAAGAAATTCAGATGCAATAGAGACTGACAACTATTTACCACAACAATTTCCAGCAATAGGGGTTTTAGTTTCTGGTGGACATACAGAATTTATATTAGTTAAGGGAGTTGGCGAATATGAAAAAATTGGTGAAACCTTAGACGACTCTTGTGGTGAATGTCTAGATAAGTGTGGAAGAATGCTTGGACTTGGATATCCTGCTGGCCCAACTATATCTGAGTTTGCAAAAGAGCAAAGAAAAAAGGTAAAGATAGAAAAAATTAGAGATAATAGGTCTACTCTTTTAAGATTAAATACAGGTTCAGGAAGCTATGAGCTACCAATTCCAATGGCAAACTCAAATAATCTAAATATGAGTTATTCAGGATTAAAAACTGCCTTTAAACAGCTTGTAGATAAAATATCTGAAGATAAAAAAGTAAAGAAAGTAAAAGAAGGAAAATTAGAAGCTAATATAGAAACTTTTGATTTAGAAAAAGAAGAAATTATGAACTTATGTATTTTACTTGAAGCAACTGCATATGAACAAATTTCAATTAAACTTATAAGTGCTCTAAAAAAATATTCAGTAAAAGAAGTTTGGCTTGGTGGAGGAGTTGTTGCAAGCTCAAGACTTAGATCAGCTATTAGATCAACAGTAAAATCTTTTGATAAAAAAATATTAGTTAAATACCCATACTCAAAAAAGTTAACAACAGATAATGCTGCAATGATTGGAGTGGCTGCAAATATAAATATGCTACAATTACAAAAGCTACAAATAAGTTTATCCCCAGAAAATAAAGCTACACTAAGAGAGCATGGAATCTTTATTGATTCTTCTGACTTCTCTGAAATTGATAGAGATCCCTCATTAGAGTTACTAGCTGCGAGCTATTAGCTTCTAGAGGAGATAGAATAACCCTATTTATATTTAATAGCTAGGAGCTAGAAGCTCGAAGCCAGAAGCAAGTTATGGCATCAAAAATATTTACAGCAGCTCTTGAAGGGCTAGACTGCTCTATTGTTGAGGTAGAAACAGATTATCAAAAGAGACAATTTAACTTTTCAATTGTAGGTTTAGCAGATAAGTCTATTCAAGAAGCTAAAGATAGAATTCCATCTGCAATAAAAGCTTCAGGAGTAGATTTTATTCCTGCAAGAATTGTTTCAAACTTGGCTCCGGCAGAGCTTCATAAAAGTGGTCCCAGTTATGATCTACCATTGGCAGTTGGATATCTTTTAGCTACAAATCAATTAGAAATTGATCCTAAAGAAAAAATTTTTATTGGAGAACTTGCTTTGGATGGAAGATTACGTCCAGTTAATGGGATTTTGCCTATTGCTGATGGAGTATTTAAACTTGGATTTAAAGAAATATTTTTGCCTGAGGAAAATGCACATGAGGCAAAGCTAATAGAAGGCTTAACAGTTTATCCTGTAAAAACTCTTAGAGAGTTAGTAAATCACTTTTGGGGAATTTTTAAAATTAAACCACTAATAGAAGTCACACTCAGTAATAAAAATAAGACAGATTACTTATTTGATTTAGCTGATGTTAAAGGTCAAACACATGCAAAAAGAGCTTTAGAAATTGCAGCAG
>JAGQLJ010000069.1 GCA_020429495.1 Candidatus Dojkabacteria bacterium | reverse complement strand
TTAAATACAACATTGTCTTTAGAAACAACAATAAAATCTGACTTTAAAATAGCAAATACGCTTGTTGTTACTTTCCCATCTATTGGAACATCAGAAGACATATCTGTATGCTTACCTGAAACTGTAAGATTAAGTTCAATTTCAATTGATGAAAATACAATTCCATCAGAGAGAACAAAAGTTAATATTTCTGATGATGAAGTTTGCATTGTAGGGCAGTCTTTAGGTGAAACAACTCTAGGATTCTCGTGGGAAGATGAGGCATTCGCTTCACCAGAAAATGAGTCACTTTCATTAACAATGGGAATTGCAAATGTTAATGGTGCAAGAACAGAATTAGATCATGTTATAAACTTTGACCGAGGGCTAGAAGTTATAGTAGATGGACAAAATTTAGGTACAAATGGATTGGGTTCTAAAGTTGTATTAGATAATGATATTGTAAAAAATATTACTATAAATAGAGAATAAGAGATTGCGGATAAAGCGTATCCATGATATTATTTGACGATTTTCAATACTTTTTATTAAATTGAACGTGGCAAGAAAAAAGGCACAAAAAGAAGAGGAGTTAATACAAATGACTCAAGGATCTTACGATGAACTTGTAAAAGAGCTTGAATTTAGAAAGTCAACAGAAAGAGAAAATATTGCAAAAGAAATATCAGCAGCAAGAGAACTTGGAGACTTAAGTGAAAACCATGCTTACACTGTAGCAATGGAGAAAAAAGATATGAACGAGAATAGAATTTCAGATCTTGAAAGTCTTATCAAAAATGTTCAGATTGTTAAAACTGCTGGTTCATCTACTCTTGTAACAATTGGAAGTAAGGTAACTGTAACTAATCTTAAAAACAAAAAATCTAGAACTTTAATTCTTACAGGTTCAGAACAAACTGAAGCTGCAGATCCATCTGAAGGAAAAGTTTCTATTGATTCTCCAATTGGAAAAGGAATTTTAAATGCAAAAAAAGGAGATATTGTTCATGTTGAGTTACCAATTGGAACTGTTGAATATAAGATTGATAAAGTAAGCTAAGATTATAAGGAAATTAAGAAAAGAGATCGAGCAATCGATCTCTTTTTTAATTTAGTGCATCAAGTGCAAGTCTTAAAGCTTCGTAATCAGACCATTCATAGTCAGTATTATCAAAAGTAATTGTTTTCTCATCTCCTTTTCCCATTATGTAAACAATATCTCCAGGATCAGCTAAAAGTAAGGCCATTTTAATTGCGTCTAATCTTCCAGTATAGTCATGAGCATCAAATGCCAAAACTGGAACGTCACCTTGCTGCATTGAATTGAATATCCTATTAGCTAATTTATATTTATCAGCAGCTCCAGATTCTTCTGTAGAAAAGTATCTATCAATTAATCTACCTCTTTTACTTTCTGCTCCAATATGAAGTTGTGAATTCAAATCAAAAGTTTGCATATTATTTGAATCGCTAGGCCCGAGGATTAAAATATCAGAATAATTTGTTATCAAATCTCCAATAGATCTAGCTGCATTTGCTAAATCTTCTGCTACACTTGCGACGCTAATAATTTTTTTTGAGCCATCTTTTATTTTTGATAAATAATCCAAAGATTTCTTTAATTGAAATGGATGTTTTGCAGCATCAACAATTACAGAAAACTTGTCTTTATGAGCAACATCAAATCTACCTGGAATAGGTTCAAAACTAGATACAGCTTCAACTGCATTTCTAACAGGCATAAAGTTACTGGCTAGCCGAATTGCTAAATAGATATTTTCGTATGAATACATTCCTTTTAGCTTTGAATTAATCTTACCTTCAGAATAAAAATCTAAATTAACACCTGTTTCATCAAAATCTTTTTCATTTAGATTATTTATATCTACCCAATAGCAAAATATTGTTTTATTTATTTCTTCGCTTTGGCTAATTAGCCACGAAATAAAATCTTTATCTTCCGCAGTAACTGTTAGAAGACCTTCTTCTTTTATAGATTCTAATAGTTTTCTATATGGTGCAGGATTTTCAAGATCTCCAACAGAAGATATCCCAACCGAATTAAAAGCAATATTGCTAAATAATGATTTATTTAGTTTTTTAGAATCTAATTCTATTATTGCTATATCACAATTGGATTTTTGAGATTCTGAAATAAATTTTGTAATATCTTTTTTTGAGCAATTATCTGAAGTAACTTTTTCATCAAGTTCAGTTATAAACTTACCAGTTGAGTTAAGTTTTGAGGCATGTAATCCATTCTGTTGAAAAATATACCAAAGAAGCTCTGATGTTGTAGTTTTACCATGTTCACCTGCAACACCTATAATTTGTAAATCAGAATTTTTTTTGTACGAATTTAGTATAGACAACATAGAATATAATTTACACTTTAATATTATAGTATCAAATTATAGATTACTACTAATAACAATTACTATTGATTTGTTTGAGTACATGTTTATTAGTATAATTCAGAGTATTTATAAACGTTTATTGATGAAGTATTTGCCAGTTGTTGGACTTGAGATTCACCTACAGGTGAAAACAAAAACTAAAATGTTTTCTAGAGTTAATGCTGAATATTTTAATGAGGCACCAAACACACATATAGATCCAGTTAGTTTTGGGCTACCAGGTGCCTTACCTGTACCAAATAAAACTGCAATTGAAAAAGCAGTAAGATTAGCTCTTGCGCTAAATTGCAAAATAAATAAGAAAATTCATTTTGATAGAAAAAACTATTTTTATCCTGACTTACCAAAAGGATATCAGATTTCGCAATTTGATAAACCAATAGGAGAAAATGGATTTGTTGAAATTGAAGTTGGAGATGACTCAAGAAGAATCAGATTAACAAGACTTCATATTGAAGAAGATACAGGAAAATCATTACACTCAGGAAATGAAACATTACTTGATTATAATAAGTCAGGAATACCACTAGTAGAAATGGTTACAGAACCTGATTTTGAAAGTGTTGAAGAGGTTTTGGCATTTGCTAAAAGATTAAGACAGATTGTTAGATATACAGGAACTTCAGATGCAGAGATGCAAAAAGGTCAGATGCGATTTGAACTAAATATTTCGGTTCGAAAAGAAGGCGAGAAAGGACTTCCAAACTATAAAGTGGAAGTAAAAAATATTGGTTCAATTTCTGTTTTAGAGAAAGTAATGAACTACGAAATTGAAAGACAGTCAGCTCTGTTAGAAAAAGGAGAAGAAATTAAAAATCAGACAAGAGGACTAAAAGACATGACAGGAGTAACTCTATTTCAAAGGGGAAAAGAATCATCAGATGACTACAGATATTTCCCTGAGCCAGATATTCCACCAATCACATTCTCTGATGAGTATATTTCAAATATTGAAAAATCAATGCCTGAGCTTCCAAATCAAAGGCTAGAAAGATATTTAAATTTAGGTCTAGAGCTTGAGCAGGCTGATAACTTTATTGAAGATAAAGCAAGGGGAGACTATTTTGATTCTGTACTAAAAGTTGCAAGTGATGATAGTGAGGCAAAAGAAATCTCAAAATGGATAAACACAGATCTAACAGGAATCTTAGTGAAAAATAATAAGGATTATAATTCAGATATACTGTCTGCTAGTGATCTATATTACTTGATTAAAATGGCAAAGGAAAAGAAGATAACTGTTGCAATTGCAAAAAGTGTAATAGAGGAAATTATAAAGCAAGATAAATCTGAATCTGGATCTGCTGAGCAAATAATAAATGAAAAAGGATTAATCCAAATTCAAGATGATTCTGAGATAGAACAGTTTATTCAAGAAGTAGTTGATGAAAACGCTAAGGTGATTACAGATATGGAAAAAAATCCTAATGCATTAAAATTCTTAGTTGGGCAAGTTATGCGAAAGAGTAAAGGAAGAGTAAACCCACAAACTGCAGAGGAAAAGCTTGTGCAGAAGCTAAATAGCTAAGACTTTCTTGCATCTCTCATAAAACGAACTATAATAGGTTAAATTACTTATTATTTCTATTTTATGAATCTTTTCGGAAGCGGAATTGCAGATAGCTTTCAATCTAGTGTTCAACTAAGTATGTTGAACTCATTTGCAACTTCATTCATAACAGTATTGCTGTATGTTGGAGCATTTGCACTAATTTTCTATTACATCACAGGTGAGAATAAAAGAGCAGATAAATACATGCCAAAATTCTTGTCTCATGCATTAAGAGGACTAGCTTATGTTGGACTTTATGCAGCATCTTTTGGCTTAGTAGCTTCAACATATAAAGTTCTAATGTATGTGTTTACAAATGTGTTTACAGATTTACCAAGATCAGTGGATAAAGGCGATGGTTATTTACTAATTGAAGGAATTGTACTACTAGTATTCTTTGGTTTATTTGCATTCATGGTTAGAATGGCAAAAAAGAAATTGGATATGTGGGCTAAGGAAGGCGGAAATATGTCAACAAAGCTATTTGTTGCTTTCGGAATGCTTACTTATGCTTTTACAGCATCAACAGCATTCTTTGTGTTTATAATTAATTTTATAAACTATATTGATGACAGCAAAGTTGGAATTGATGTAAATACTCTAGCAGTATTGCTATCTGTATTGCCAGCTGTAGCATTCTTTACAAAAAGATCAATGGATATTCTAAAACAAGAGGGTAAATAAAAAAACTCAGTCTTTCCTTCGCTAAAGCTACGGAGAGATACCTCCCCTTTACTAAAGGGGAGGTTCTTTATTCTTCTAACTTCATAAGTTATTATCAGAATAGTTAAATAAATAAAAATGAGAAATTTAGGATGTTTTGTATCTTGCGCAGGTGGTTTAGAAAATGGTGTAAAAAATGGTGAAGCACTTGGAGTTAATACTATTATGATTCATGCAACACCTCCACAAAGATGGAATTCAAAACCATTTGAGGAAGAAAAAATGAAAATATTCAAAGATGCTATTATTGCTAGTGAAATTGTGAATACTGTGCATATGCATGGAATTTATCTAATTAATCTTGCAAATCCAGATAAACAAAAGTGGCATTTATCGAAGATGTCTATTGGGAATTATTTAGAACTAGCAGAATATATTGATTCTCCAGGTGTGGTATTCCACACAGGTTCTTTTAAAGATATTGAGCCAGATGAAGGATTTGATAGAGTAATAAAAGGAATTGATTGGATTTGTGAAAATGCAGAATCATCAAAGCCACTATTTTTGGAATGTGCAGCTGGAGCTGGAAAAGTAATAGGTTCAAAATTTGAACACTTAGCTAGAATTAGAGATGGTGTAAAAGATAAATCTAGAGTGCAGTTTTGTTTAGACACTCAACATATGTGGGCAAGTGGATATGACATCTTAAATGATCTAGACGGAGTTGTTGATCAAATGGAAAAAATTCTAGGTTTAGAAAATGTTAGATGTGTTCATTTTAACGATTCAAAAACAGAATTTAATTCAAACAGAGATAGACACGAGAATTTAGGAGAAGGACTAATTGGCGAAAAAGGAATGAAGGGATTTTTAAATCATCCAAAACTAAAAGGATTAGATTTTGTTATGGAGACTCCTAATCTAAAAGATATGGAAACAGCACCAATTGAGGTAAAGAAATTACAAAGTTGGGCTGAGTAGAATGAATTCACACTTCTACCATATACAATTTAATATAGATTTTTCTAAAAATATTACTTTCTATAAAGAGCTGATGAATTTTTTAGGCTGGAGTATAATTTTCGAAACAGAAGACACAATTGGATATAAATCAGATGTTTCAGGAGATATTTGGTTTGTAGATTCAGAAAAAGAAGGAACTCAAGATTATGATGAAAAAGGGTTTAATCATTTTGCAATAAAGGTTGAAGAACAGAAAGATATAGATGAAATTGTTCAATTCTTAGAAGAAAAAAATAGAAGTACACTTTTTGATACTCCAAGATATAGACCTGAATTTGTTGATTCTGAAGAGGAGACATATTATCAGGTTATGTTTGAAAGTCCAGATAAGATTTTGTTTGAGATTGTTTATATTGGTCTAAGATAATTCTTTACGTACTTTTGAGGCCAAAAGTACCAAAAGTCTTGGGGTAAAAAAAGTCCTTCTCACGCTTTATTTTCATCATTCACTCATCAGGACGCTTTTCACCCCAAACCCCAACGGGCTAGTCTTGTATCATTTAATTTAGTTCTCGATATAAAATTTACTTCATAAATTTCACTCGAACTGACATATTCTAGTGGCTAGAGGCTCGTAGCTAGCAGCTAACAAGTTTCACACATGTTTCACAATCCCCTTTACTGATGGACCAAATCGTCATGGGAATGGTATAATAGGTTGGCTAAATTATTAACTAAAAAAGCTTATAGCATAATGCTTACAGCTTAAAGCCATATGGCTTTTGAATTTTTTAAACAAAAAAGCATAGAAGATATTCTTAGACCTTCACCCGAGTCGTTTTTAGAAGAACACCCAGCAGCACTCCGAAAACTAAAAAATGCCTTAAGAAGAATTAAATTTAATTTTAAGGGTAATTTTGTTGTTGATTTAACAATGCCTAATTGGATTGGAGGTTACTTTAATCTGGTTGATACTATTGCTATTAACCCTTGGTTACTTTTATATGGAGCAGAAAAAGATATAGCACATGTACTTTTTCACGAAGGTTTGCATGCAGGAGTTTATACAGAAACTGGAGTTGATGATGAGGCTTTGGTAGAGGCAATGACAAAAAAGAAAATGGCAGAAGTTTACGGAGGTGCTAGCTTTAAATCCGGTTACGATGATATGGTAAACGATTTCAATCAATATTTTGGAGACATGAATTTCTCTGAGCTAAGCGAAATGATAGAGTCTGGTGATGAACAAACTTTCGATAATCTTTTAGAAGTAATGGTGGTAAACCCATCACTAGATGATAAGAATTATGAGTCTCTAGATTGGGAAGAAATAAAAAGAAGATTAGGTAGAACATGGGGAGTTTTACAAAAACTATTTCCAAGAATGATGAATTCGATTGAGGGTAAAAATGTAGGTCCACATGATGGAACTAATGTTTCGCTTCATCATTTTAAGCTTGATTCATTGCTAGAAAAAACTGCAAAAAGAATACTAGGTGAGCAAACTGGATTAATAAATAAAATAATAACTGATATAACAAAAGAAGGTGAAGAAAATCTTGATAAAGAACTAATAAAAGAAGAGTTCTTTAAACTAGGACTTGGTTATTTATATGATACTGATCCAGAATTTATTGAAGAGCAAATAGAAAAATTTGTTGAATATCATAGTGCAATAAAGTTTGTTAAAAATTTTGATCTTTCTTCAATAGTATCGTTATCAGTTTCTGCGTAATGGTAATAAGCAATATCTTAAATAGTGACTAATAGAGCAACTAAAGTTTTATAAAGAGTATAAAAATTGTTTATTCGTACTTTTGGGTCTCCAAAAGTACGCAAAAAGTCTTGGGGTGATAGAATGCCCTTCTCAAGGCAATTTTGTGGGTAATCACTCATTAGGTTCTCTATCATCCCAAACCCCGCAAGCTTGTTTAGTTATATTAATTGCATCAAAGACTAAAACTCTCTAATATAAGAGTATGGAAAGGCATTTATCAAATTTCTTAGATATCACAGAATCTGCTCTAGGGTTGGTAGTTTTTTTTAGTATAGCTGCTATTAGTGCTTATGGTGTTGTAATGATTAATCCATCAGCACAAACTGTAACAGAACCAAGTGTGGCTGGTTTATCAACATCTGTAAGCGGAGCTCTAGACTATAGGCTAGTATACTCAGATGATATTGAAAGAAATTCTTACAATGGCTACGATAAATTGATAATTTCTAAACCTAATCTTATAGAAGGTTATTCAAAAGATGAATTTATTGAAATAGAAAATAAAACAAGTAATGAAGAAAGTTTTTTTATTAACTTAAATACAAAATCTTATGTGAAAGATGATTTACAAATTTTAATCCAAAATAATAGCGGACAGCTTTATCCATTGGACTTTGGGGAAGATACGCAGATTAAAATTGAACCATATCAAACAAATAGATATAGTTTAATCTATTCATCAAAAGAGAAAATAAACTTTCCTATCCAATTAGAATTCAAACTAGCTTCAGAAAAATTTTTATAGCTAACATGTCAAAGTTTTGACAATATGGCATCTCTCGATTAAGATTGTTTGTATAACTATTATTAACATTTTATGGCGAAGAGTAAGAAAGAGAAAGCTACACCAGAAAGCTCCCCTGATAGCGCCGGTAAACAAAAAGCTATAGAAATGGCAATACAACAAATCACTAAGCAATTTGGTGAAGGTTCTATTATGACTTTGAAAGAAGACAAAGTTAAAAAAATGGATGTTATTCCAACAGGTGCAATCTCTTTAGATATAGCACTTGGAGTTGGAGGAGTTCCAAAAGGAAGAATTATAGAAGTGTATGGTCCTGAATCTTCAGGTAAAACCACATTAGCATTGCATATTATTGCAGAGGCTCAGAAACAAGGCGATATTTGCGCATTCGTAGATGCTGAACATGCATTTGATTCAACTTATGCAGAAGCTTTGGGAATTAACATAGATAATCTTTTAGTTTCTCAACCTGATTACGGAGAGCAAGCATTAGAAATTGTTGAAACATTAGTTAGATCTGGAGGAATTGGTTTAATTGTTGTTGACTCAGTTGCAGCTCTTACACCAAAAGCAGAAATTGATGGAGAAATGGGAGATTCACACATGGGACTTCAAGCTAGACTTATGAGTCAAGCGTTAAGAAAAATTACAGGAATAGCACAAAAAACAAATACTACAGTTCTTTTTATAAACCAGTTAAGAATGAAAATTGGTGTTATGTTTGGAAATCCTG
>JAGQLJ010000068.1 GCA_020429495.1 Candidatus Dojkabacteria bacterium | reverse complement strand
AGTTCCAAGTCTCATAGATGTATTTTCTCCTTTAATTGTTTGATATTTCTCATTAAATGGAATTGAGTGAATAATCTTATGCTTTGCTTTTGGTGCAATTTCTTCTGTTTGGGCATCTTCAAGTTTTAAAACATTTCTTGCATACTCAATACAAGCTAATTGCATTCCATAACAAAGTCCAAGGTATGGGACTTTCTTTTCTCTTGCATATTTTATTGCATTTATTTTTCCTTCTATTCCTCTGTTTCCCCAACCAATTGGAACAATTATTCCATCTGCATTCTTCAACTTTTTAGACATTGTTTTTTCTTCTTTTTCTGAATTAACCAAAATGTATTCTATCTCTGTGTCTGCAGCAGTTGCAGCGTGTTCAATTGCATGGAATAGAGCGTGATATGAATCATTCAGTTGTGCATCTCCAGTTCCAAAGTATTTTCCAACAATAGCTATTTTTGATATATTTTTCTTTTTACTTAATGTCTTTTTTACAAATTTTTTCCAGTCATCTAGCTTAATTGTTGTTTTCTTTTTTACTTTAAAATGTTTTAAAATTCTATTGTCTAAACCTTGTGCGTGTAGGTGGAGTGGTACTTGATGAATATCTGATAGGTTTTCTGCATTAAAAATATCTTCTCCTTCAATTCCAAATTTTAATCCGAATTTATATCTTCTTTGTTTATCTATAGGCTTTTGAGCTCTGATTACAAGGAAATTAGGACTAACACCTGTTCGCATTAAATCTTTCAAACCAAATTGAGCAGGTTTTGTTTTTGGTTCTCCAATATGCGGTGGTTGTAAAACATAAGTAACATGCACATGTGCAACCGGCTCTTTTAGTGCTAGTAATCTTGCTGCTTCGTAATAAAGTCCATTATTATTTTCATATTCTCCAACAGTACCTCCAAGTTCAATTACACAAAAATCTGCCTTTGATTCTTTTGCTGCTTTTTTAATTCTTCTTAAAATTTCATCAACAATATGTGGAATTGGTTCAACATCTTCGCCATCATATTGCATATTTCTTTCATTATTTATTACTGTTGAGTAAAGTTGTCCCATTGTCATAAAGTTTTTAAAACCAATCTCTTGATTTAAAAATCTTTCATAATTTCCACAATCCTGATCACCTTCCAAACCGTCATAACATAAAAATGGATCTCCATGCTCAATTGGATTGATTGTTCCAAAATCTACATTAAGATTGTTTTCGCATTTGATTGGACAAACACTAAAGCCTCGTCTTTTTAATAAAAAAGCAACTGATGCTGCTGTGATTCCTTTTCCAAGAGCTGAGATTACTCCTCCAGATACAAATATATATTTAGTTTGATGCGCCATATGTTTATGGTGTTTAAGAATTAAAAAACGTACCAGGAAATTTTAGAGAGTGGTACTTTAAATACTATTAGAAATAAAATTTGCCATCAAGATTATTTTGAGTAAAGCTTTGCTATAATTTAGAGAGAGAATAACTTTTAATTATTACAGAATGACTACAGCAAAAAGATTGTACAGAACAGATAAAAATAGAATCTTAGGTGGTGTTTGCTCGGGACTTGGAGAATACTTTAATGTTGATCCTGTAATTTTTAGATTGATTTTTATAATTCTTGCATTTTTTGAATTTTCAATAGTATTTATCTACTTTATTCTTTGGATTATTATTCCTGACGAAAAACATGTTGGAACTAATGCAAAAGATACAATGTCTAGAAATGTAAAAGAAATACAAGAAAAAATTCCTGAGATAACAAATCACTTTGGAAGTAGAAATAATAGATTAGGGTGGGGTATTCTTTTAGTAGTCCTGGGGCTCTATTTTTACTATAACGTTTTATCAGACCACGGAATTCTTCCAAGCATAGATTTGCAATATCTATTTCCTCTACTGGTGATTTTTGCCGGCGGATGGCTAGTTTTCAAAGGAATTAGAAGCTAATAGTTAAAAGATATGAATTAAGAGCTAACACCTTAATCCACGCTTGTCGGGAATGTATCGAGAAATAGATCTTAGAGGTGTCAGCTCTAAATTTTATAACTCCTTTATCTTAGAGCTTATTCTATCTCTAAGTGGTGCACCAAATTTTACAACTGGTCTTATATCAAGAGATTGATTTGCTACTATTAACTTCACCTCCTTTAACAAAGCAGGTAACTCATCCACTTGGCAACTATCAATTAAAGCATCTATTTCTCTGAGTCTTTCTAGATCTATTTCATCTTGAGTTGGGCCTCCTTCATCAATATTATAATTTGATCCTGACAATACTGTTGTGCCTAAAGCATCTACAATACTTTCCATAAATTCATTATAAAAACTACTGAAAAAGTCTACCTCTCAAATTAGATTTTGACAATTATTGCTCTTCCTTAACCTGGGAATCTAACCTTGTTTGCAAAGTAATTAGTTCATTCATTTTAGAGATATAGATAACATTTCCTCGTCCTATAGTGAAATTTTCCAGGCTATCTCTAATTTCACCTAAATTCAACCTCAGCAGAACGGAAACACATTCTGAATCTTCTCCTTTTAAACAACTATTTAAAGCAGATTGTACTGTAGTCAAACAATTAATTAGCTTTCCCGAAGCTACAAAATCTTCACAATATCTATTTATGTTTTCTGATGGATTAGAAAGAAATAATAGAAGATGTTCTAGAGATGTAACTGCACCATTTACAATATTAGGATAACCTTCAGAACTATAAACAGTAATTTCTTCTGATTCATCTACTTGTATACTATCTGAGGTATTATTTAATATCATGTCTATAGAATTTAAGAAGTATAGTTAGAGTCTACCTCTGAGTTTTGATATTTTCAAATCGTTATAATTCAATACTATCCTCTACATTGCTGCTATTACCTGCTAAATTAGCCAGGTTATCAAGACTTGTAATTAATTGTGATTGCAATCGATTTAACTCATTTTGAATTCTCTCTATATGTAAAACTACATCTTCTAAACCTACTAGAATAGATTCTAACTTATCATCTTGTCCTAATTCAGTTGAAGGTTCTGATATCCTAGATTCATCTGTCATTCTTGGTCACGTAATAATTATTCTGGATTCTAAACAATATATGCTATATTTTCAAATCAATTAAAAATATGGCTAGTAGCTCGAAGCTAGCGGCAAGTAGCTAAATTAATCTAATCTAAAGCTATATATAAAAGCCTCACATTGAGACTTAATAATATTTCTCCCACTTTTTGGTCCCATGCATGTAAATCTAACTGAACTTTTTAGACTTTCTACTGGCCAAATTGTGTCAATATAATAAACATCTTCTTTTGAATATTCTTTCCAATACATTTTTCTTTTTAACCCATTTGCGTCAACAAAAGTCTTTTTGCTTGTTCCTTTATATTTCTCTTGAAAAGATTCAAATACATAATAAATTCGCATTTGTTTATTTGTATTTTCAAAATATCCAATATTGCTTGTTACTCCATTTTGATCAACATGCCAGCCGGTAGGATAGCTATAACTCACCAAAAAATTACCTGAAGGAGTTTCTTGTCTCATTTCAAAGGCACCTAGCACTTCGCCATTTGCTGCTGCAACAGACACATTACTATCACGATTAAAAAGAGAAAAAAGACCAAAGAATAAAACAATAACTACGGCTAAAGCAATAACAATATAAATTATATTTTCTCGAACTAATTCCATACGAGGATTTTACTTGCCAGTCAGGTTTTTATCAAGCTAGACTATTCAACATATTGCAGTCCAAACATAACCACAATTCCTAAAACTACAATAAGAAATTGAACAATAGACTTTTTTAAATTGTCTTCTTTTTTTAGTTCAGGGAATAAATCAGCAATAGCCAAATAAATAAATCCACCTCCTGCAAAAGAGAGTAATAAATATGAATTTTCTGTAGCAATATCTCCTAAAACAAAAGCAATTCCTGCACCTAAAAATGCAAGTGATGCAGAGAGAAAGTTAAAAAATAACGCCATTTTTCTTGTTAATCCTGAATGAATCAAAACTCCAAAGTCTCCAATCTCTTGTGGAATTTCATGAAGGATTACTGCAATTGTTGTTGCAATGCCAATTTCGGTCGAAACGCTGAAGCTCGAAGCAATAATAGTTCCATCAATTAAGTTGTGTAAACCATCTGCAAATAAGTTATTTATAGCTAATGGATGCATATGATCATGTTCTTCAGGTTTATGACAATGGTGCCAATGTAGAATCTTCTCTAAAAAGAAGAATGACAAAATTCCAAAAATAACTCCAGACATAATCAAATTAGTATCTGATACTTCAGCAAATAGCTCTGGCAAAATATGGAAAAATACATCTCCAATTAAAGTTCCTGCAGCCAAACTAACCAAAAACATCACAATTTTACTTAAAAAAGATTTACTAATTGAAAAAGTAGAAAGCCCAATTAAAGAAATTAAACTGACTACAAGCACTGATACAAGTGAAAGTACTACAGGATTATCCATGAATTCTTTTTAATATCTATTCTTCTATTTTACAATTTACGTCAAGCATTACAAATTATTCAAAGGAAATAGCTTGCAGTTAAATTTAATATCAAGTAAGTTTGGGTATAAGTATTTTATTTTTTATTTAATAAAAATATGCAAGATGACAAAATGACTGATGATACAAACATGCCTGAAGAAGAAGAAGGTACAATGTCTGGATCAGCTATGCCTGCAGAAGGTGACTCTATGTCTGGTAGCGACATGAGTAGCGCTATGCCAGAAGATGGAGCATCAGAGGAGGAAGAAGAAGAAGAAGAAATGGATGAAGATGATATGTCAGAAGATTCAGATGACAGTATGATGTCTGATTCTGATGAAGAGGAAGAAGAAGATGGTGATGATAGTGATACTGCTATGACTATGGGTGAGTAAAACTTTCTAAGCAAAGGCCAGTCTGTCTTTATGTACATACTGGCCTTGATATTCTTTATGCTTGCTTGAATATCATTTAAAAGACATATTATAATTCTCTATACTTATTAATCTGAGTATAATGATTCTTCATAATCAGATTGGCTTTTTATATCAAACAGCGCTTAAACCTATACTATTTCAACTTGATCCTGAAAAGGTTCATAATTTATTCACTAATATTGGAAGACTACTTGGAACCAATTCACTAACTAGATCGTCTACTAAATTTCTATTTAATTATAAAAACAAAAAGCTAGAGCAAAATATTCTTGGCATTAGTTTTTCTAATCCAGTTGGATTATCAGCAGGATTTGATAAAGACGCCAATCTCATTAATATTCTAGATACAGTTGGCTTTGGATTTATGCAAGTAGGTTCTATTACCAATTTAGCTTACGAGGGAAATCCAGCTCCTAGATTATATAGATTAAAAAAATCTATGGGATTAGTTGTGTATTATGGATTAAAAAATATTGGAGTAGATAAAATAATACAAAAACTAAAAAAGAAAAAAAAGAAAGATTTTCCATTAAGCATTTCTATTGCTAAAACTAACTGTAAAAATACATCTACAACTGAAGGAGGGATTGAAGATTATTATCAATGCGTAAAAAAAGTAGTAGAAGAAAATATTGGTGATTTTTATACTATAAATATTTCTTGTCCCAATACTTTTGGTGGTGAACCTTTTACCACACCAGAAAAGTTAGAAGCTTTATTGCAAAAATTAACTAGCCTAAACGTAACCAAACCTATCTTTGTAAAAATGCCACTTGAATTAGCTTGGAACGATTTTGATTCGTTATTACAGATTGTTGTTAAATATAAATTAGCTGGAGTAATTATTGCTAACTTAGTGAAAGATAGAAACAATACACTTATTGTCGATAAAATCCCTCAAAATATAAAAGGTGGTATAAGCGGAAAACCAACATTTGAACTTAGTAATACTAAGATAGCAAAAACATATGTTAAATATGGCAAAAAATTAGTTATTATTGGTGTTGGAGGAATTTTCTCAGCTGAAGATGCATATAAGAAAATAAAGTTGGGAGCATCTCTTGTACAATTAATTACTGGGATGATTTTTGAGGGCCCTCAATTAATTGGACAAATAAATAAAGGACTAGTAGAACTTATAAAAAAGGATGGATTTAGTAACATATCTGAAGCAATTGGCATTGATGCACGTAATTATATATCTAAATAAAAAGAGCGAGATTATATCTCGCTCTTTTATTTTTTGACTAAATCAGACTAATATCTGTCTTGTCTTGGTTTTTCTTTTCGCTCTTCTGCAATAGAGACTCTTAGTTCTCTTCCATCAACTTCTTTACCGTCGAATTCTTGAATAGCAGCTTGTGCTTCTTCTTCTGTTGAGAATGTAACAAAACCGAAACCTTTTGATCTTCCAGTTTGTCTGTCTGTAATTACAATAGCGTCTTCAACTGTTCCAACTTCGCTAAAAACCTCTTTTAGGTCTTCAGTTTTCATTGCCCAGTTAAGATTTCCTACATATACTTTCTTCATTGTAGAAAAATAATTGAAAAATAGAATAATCCTAAAATGTTCCGTTGATTATTCTAATCTATAATGAAAGAAGTAATCCGTAAACCTTTTAGCTGCGTTAATTATACTACACACTTATATATTAGTATAGAAAATCATTTAAGATTCTGCAGGCTCTCCAACTTCAAAATATTCATTAATCATATTATTCATTTGATCAAGAGACTTATTTAAATTTTGCATATCTCCAGTTCTTTGGTGTTTATAAGAAATACTTGTTATTTCTTGCCCATTAGTAGTACTTACATTTACAAGCACCTGACCAGTACCTATATCAAAAGATGCAAATCTTTTTACGCTGCTATAAGCTTTTGGTATTAATATGCCTTTAAACAATTCTATTTGCGTACCTGGTTTTATATCTTCAGGTATTGTATTTAAATGTTTTATTAAGTTACGTGGCTGATCTGACTGAGAAGGAGAAAAATCTAAACTATCTGGAGAAGAATTATCTGAATTGTCTAGTAGACCCATATATTTAGTAGTGACCTTTAAATTCTAACCTGGAAGAGATAACGATGTAAATAAAATTTATAATTGCCTTTTTCTTTATTGGTATTGTATTTCAACTGAACATTACTTAGAATGGCTTGAATGCATTATTTTATTTATTTATTTTATTTTTTGTTATGAAGAAATTTCTTTTTATAATGGCATTTGTTTTAGCTGTGCCATTACTTCTTTCAACATCAGTAAAAGCTGATGCATTGGAGCTAGATACAAATGATTTTGTATTTGAACAAACTCCAATAACAACTGGGCAATCTTCTCAAGATGCTTTCCAAACAGTACTTGTAGATAGCCAGGGAAGAGTTTGGGGTGGAGGTAACTCTAACTTTGACTCAAAAATAAATCCTGTTTTAATCAGATACAACTCTGATGGAAGCAGAGATACTAGTTTTGGTGATGGAGGTGTAATGAACCTACTAGGATTCACTGGAATTGTAAGAAACATTGTAGAATATAATGAAGCATACTATATGTTTGGTACATTCAATCCTGCTACAGATCCATCAAAGAACGGAGTTATCGTGAAAGTAAAAGACAATGGAACTGTTGATACAAGTTTTGGAACAAATGGGACCTTCTATTTAGATGGAAATATCTCAGGAACACAAGTTTTAAATGTTAGTACAAGTGGAATTGAACTAATGTTCACTCTTTGGGATCAACTTCCAAGTTCATCAAATTATGGTAATTACTTTACATATGCAAATATTGCACTTGATGGACAAACATCAAACTTAACTTTTCTTTTCTCTGGAGACTATAATTCAAAAGTTTCAACTTGGGGAGATGGTTTAGTTTTCACAGGAAGAACAGCACATGAAGTTGTTGTTACAGACAAAGCAGGTGCAGTAGTTACAACATTCGGAAACAATGGAACACTTGCAGTTGAAGATTCAATAAGCGCATCATTAAATGGATCAATTACAGGCTTTGAAGGAACATTTGAGAAAGGTAACAATTTATATATTATTCTTCATATAGATTGCTCTACTGGAACTAGCCTTTGTTATGACACTGCAATTCTTTCTGTTTTAGCCACAGGAGAAGCAAACACTGCATTTAGTGGAGACGGTCTTTATGTTATTGAAGGTACTGATACGTTCTTCTCAGAGTTCTTACTAAATGATTCAAAGTCTTGGGTTGCATTAAGAAGCTCAAATGGATTATTACAAGTAAGTTTGGACTATCCTGAAAACACATGGATAGATCCATCTATTGCTCCAACTGGACCAACAAATGGAATCTCACTTTGGAATGGAACTGAAACTTCAATGGATTTAATTGATGATAATACTATCTTAGTTGCTGGAGAATCTGGGTTAGATATGGTTATGCATAAAGTATATCTTTACGACATAACATTTGATTGGGGAACTGACGATTTTAATGGAGACTTTACTCAAGATGGTGAATCAAAAACACTAACTATTATTAACGCTAGTCCCGCTTCATTAACAATAGGAGATAGAGTTCTTAAAGCAACAAGTTCTGGTGCAACTGGTGCTGAATTAAGCATTGATGATTCACAATGCATTGGAATTATTACTGCAACATCAAGTTGTGTTGTAACAATTACTTTCAATCCACAAAATTATGAATTGTCATCAAGTAGCTATGAATTATCATTCACAACACTGCATACATCTGCAGAAGTTGCTGCTGCTACAATAACAACAGCATTTGATCACACACTAGATACTGACCATACTTCAGTTTACAGATTCTGGAATGCAACAACTTTGTCACATTTCTATACTGTTGACATTAATGAAGTAAATTATCTTAAAGCTAATAATCCAGCTTGGGCTTATGAAGGTCCAGTATTTACTGTAGTTAAATATGATAGTAATGCTGAAGCTTGTAATCTTGATGGAAGCGATGAGGTATTCAGATTCTATAATACTGTATATGGTGTTCACTTCTATACAGCTGATAGTGCTGAAAAGGATTATATAATCTCAACAAATCCAAACTGGGATTATGAGGGTGTTGCATATTGCGCATATAAAGAAGAGGCAACAGGAACAACTCCTGTATACCAATTCTGGAGCGTTGCAAGACAAGCACACTTTTATACAACAGATGCTGCTGAAAAAGCATATGTTGAAAGTGAATTAGGTGATATCTATAACTATGAAGGTATAGTTTATTATGTAATAGCACTTTAATAACTTATTTAAATACATAAGTTAAAAGAAAAGGGATCTATATTTTATAGATCCCTTTCTTAGTAGAAAAATATTCTAAGTTACTAATTTAGTTTTACTAACTCTCATCTCCTAGAACAAAATTTCTTAAAGCAAATTTTAACTCACCAAAGTTTAGAATATATTGTTTTGTGTCTGGCTCCCTAGATAATCTAGGTGTTAACTTATCTTCTAGATCTGGATGCATTTCTAAAACAGCTTTTATTGCACTTAACTTCGACTGTACTTCAAAAAAATCCCTCATATATGGCTTTAGTAAATATACTTCTCCTTCTTCTCTGACTAAAAATACCATATCAGCTGACAAGGATGTAAAAACAATACAGTCTAGGTTAATATCATCAGGTTCTAAATACTGCTTTGATCTTAAGTATTTAATTACTAACTCTACATCTCGCAAACTACAATGCGGATCTGCTGGAGTAAATGGATTTAGAATTCCGCCACCCCCAGATATGGGAATACTGAACATTTGTCCATATTCTTCAACATCTATTGTTCTAAAAGAGTCTTCTTGAGGCCTTTCGCCTACTTGTTCAGTTGTTGTGTTCTGTTCCAATATATTTATTTAATATCTATTCTGGTTTGTTTTCATCAACTTTTCCATCTGGATGTTCTGGTGGAGCATAGATTGTATATAACTTAACCGGAACATTTCCAGTATTTGTTACATTGTGCTCAGTTCCAGCTGGAACAATGGCAACATCATCTGCATTAAGCTCAGTCTCTTCACCATCCATATAAACAGTTACTACACCTTCCTCAATTCTAAAAAACTGATCGTGCTCTTCGTGCACTTCCATGCCAATGTCTTCACCTGGTTTTAAGCTCATTACAACAAGTTGCATATTAGAGCCAGTGTACAATACTTTTCTAAAATAATCGTTTGAAAGAGTTTCGTTCTCTATATTGTCGGCATAACCAACCTTAGAGCGATTCATAAAAAAATTTATAAGAGTTATATTTTATTATACTCTAAACTAAAACAATCATCATAAGAGCTAAAACTGCAATCATTGCAGCAATAATTTTCTTTAGAATATTCTTTCTTTCGTTAAAAAAGAAATATTCAATTAATAAGATACCAAAGACAGAAGTATTATTTATTGCATCAATCACACCAACATGTCCTCCTGCTGAATATGCTCTAAATGTAAAAAGATTAAATATGCTGAAGCTTAAACCTGCTAGTAGCATAACTTTATAGTTTCCTAATTTCGCCTTCTTTGTTAAATCGTTGATTATCTTTTTAGGTCTAAATATTAAGCTAGTTACAGCGATACTTAGTGCAAACAAGAAAAGATAAGTATAGGGGTTTAGTTGAAGAACTAATGCTTTATCAATTGAATAAGCTATACCATAAAGCCCTGCGCCACCTAAAGCTAGTAGGGCAAATTTATTAAGTTTAAATTCTTTATTATAATTAACTAGAAATATTGCAAAAATTATCATCCCAATTCCAAATATTTTTGAAATGGAAAAACCTTCGTTTAAAAATAAGACTCCAATTGTTGTTGAAACGATAGCTGAAAAAGTAACTAGCGTCATTCCAACTGCAGCACTTAAGCCTTTATAGCTTGAATAGAACAGGGTTCCTCCCCAAAAATAAATTACGCCAATTGCTGCAAAATAGAGTAGATAGTTTAAATTAATTGGGGAAAAGTCTAATTGTCCAGTTAATAAAGATGTAATAAGTCCTACAGAACTTATTATCAACCATACAATAAAGTTATTAGCCTCTGCACTAATGTCCTCAACTTTTTTCATTGATACTCTTTGTGAAAGCTCAGCTGCAACTAGCCCAAACACTGAGAAGAGTGTAAAGAAAAACCAAGTTGGAATCATTTAATTTTATTAATTAGGTAATTATAGCTTAGAAGTTATTTGAGTTGCACTGTAAGTTCAATTAATGTGCAGGATATACAAGCAACAATTTTTATGACCCTACCGAGAATCGAACTCGGATTACCAGGATGAAAACCTGGCGTACTAACCGTTATACTATAGGGCCAATGAATAAATCTTAATTTTACAAACGTAGTGAAGTAAAATTATTGATTTTTCTTGGTGCCGATAGTAGATTTTGATTTATCAAAATCGTTACGTATCGGTGCCTTTAATATGCTGTTCTTTAAAGTGCTCGGTAATTATACCTTAGATAGGGGTAATTTCTCAATTAGTTTTAGTATATGATTTACATTAACAGAGAATAGTTTGAGGGGGGAGGGGGGTTGCGGTGATGCCCAGCATGGCGTGTTGCATATTTAAAGCCATACCGGGCATCTGATTAACTTCCGTATATAAATTTGTATCGGAGTTGATGACGACCAATCCGTTTATATTGGATTCTAGGATCAGTGTGTGATCTTGCTTCGATTTCGGCTCTGTGTTCCTCCATCATACGGTGCAGTTCTGCATTTTTGGCTATGTCTTCATTCGCATCGTTTTGGCGGGTGTCTTCCTTTTCTGGCTGCAAACCAAAAATATCTCCACTGAAATCAAATCCTGGACCTCTTAATGATCTTCCCATCTTTTTTCCTCTTTCTTTGATATTTACTATCCGGATAGTTGTTTTCCATTTTTTTATAGGTGTTGGAATGCACCTTCCCGGATAGAAATAGAGAAAGGAAAAACTTTACTATTTCTCTGTTAATGTGCTCTGAAGGCCTTATTCAAGCTATAAGCATTGACTTAAGACGTAATATATTATATCACGAATATATAAGAATTGTCACTGCTTAGTGGTAACATATTAGCAAATATCTCATCCATTAAATAAGTGGATATAATATGCGTTACTATAAAATACTAAGAAAATATGGTCAATAGTGATAAAATTCATTTAATTAAATAAATTAAACTATGGAAACGCAAAACCCAGATATTCCTGAATTACCATTAGCTCCAACAGAAGAAGATTTTGATATCGACAACTTTGACATGGATTATGATGCTCAGCTAATTGGATCTCTATATTTAAATGGTTTTATCAATCAAGAATCTCCAAAAATTATCTATCTCTCACTTGGTGACGATGCTTCAATGTCTGGCGTTTCCATTATTGAACTAGCAAATGGTTCATGGCTTACGTTTAAAATAGATGATGCTTTTTCGGAAGGTTTTGAGGAAGATTTTGATTCTACTTACTATCTAGTTTCAGACCCAACAGGTCAGTTAAGTTTTTATGACACAGCTAACCTTGAATACAATCCTGTTAATTGGGAAGATGTTATTGTACAAAATCCTGAGAACTTAACTAGAACAGATGTAATAAAATTGATGGGGGGAACTGAGGAACTGTAGTTTTTACTTCTCAACTCCCAACTCAAAATATTTCTCTTCACATAAATCTGAACAGAAAGCTATTCCAGATTTATGCATACAATCTTCGCAGCAAAGAATGTGTCTATGCCCTTGACAGTAAATGTATGCACAATCTACATAGTTGTCAGAAATTTTTCCGCACCTGTCACAGTGTCCAACAACTTCGTGCTTTTCATCATCAATTTTAAATCCCATTTTTGTTCTTCCGTCAAAAACATAAAGCTTTCCTTTGAAGTGCTCATTTGGATATTTCTCCATGTAGGTAACAATACCTCCATAAAGTTGACGAACATTTGTAAATCCAAGTTTTAGCAAAAATCCTGATGCTTTTTCGCATCTAATTCCACCAGTACAAACTGTTACAACTTGTTTATGTTTAAAATCGTTTAAGTATTCAACTAAATCTGGAAGTTCCCTAAAGTTTTTCATTGGAGGCAAAACTGAATTCTCAAAATATCCAATTTTATGCTCGTAATCATTTCGCATATCAATTATATAGAACTCTTCATCTGATTCTAATAAATCATGTAATTCATCTGCTGTTATGTATTCTGCTGTGGCTGGACGACCATCTTCTAATTTATTTAGCGGACCAACATCTTCTTGACCATCAACATGTAAAGATACAATCTCATCTCTGACTTTTATATTAATTCTTGGGAATGCATCTCCAGTCTCAGTTCCAACAGAACGTTTCCAGTGAACATCTGCAAATCTTTCATCTTTGCTCATTTCATCAATATACTTTTGTGTATTTTCTTTTAGTCCTTCTAGCGTTCCGTTTATTCCCTCATGCGCAATTATTGTTCTGCACTTTAAACCAAGGCGTGTACACATCTCCCGCTGAGTTTGCATCAACTCTTCAGGATCTTCTATATTTATATATTTGTAGAATAATAATATCTCGTAATCTGATTTCATGTTATTATCTTTCCGAACTTGGTTATTATACAACAATATGGAAACTGAACAAATAAAAGATGATGCAACACTCATCACTGAAAAAATTGTAGATGTAGACTCTGTAACAATACCGCAAATTATTCAAATTATAGGTGAACTAGGAATAAAAGACTCAGTTTTAAATAGAGGTTTAAATACAATAAGAAGATTTGGATTAGTAATTGATGATTCAGGAGACAGGTATAATCCACCAGTAAAAGAGATCTTTAAATATATGGCAAAATTAGATATTACTAGTAGAGTTATTCAAGATCCCAACACGCATAGACAACTAAGAGGTTTTGGTAAAAAATCTGCTGAAGCAGTTCTTCCATTGTGTAGAGCCTTAGGTTGCAACACAACTTTTCTAGAAAATATGATTAATGGACCACAAGAGTCATAAAGCTTTTATAATATTACTATGGAAACTTTAGAGGATGGCGCTAACAATGAGTTATTAGACTTGAATCAAATAGCTAATACAATTACATTATTACAGAAGATAAATCCTGATTTAACCTTTCAAGATTTAAACATAGCTTTTGCATATATAAAAGATAATGATTTTACAAGAGGAAT
>JAGQLJ010000067.1 GCA_020429495.1 Candidatus Dojkabacteria bacterium | reverse complement strand
GAATATTTCTTTTAATAATTAAGTGAAAATTAATAATAATATAAGCAGAAAGTTACTACTTTTTGTATTTGTAGCACTATTTGGAATTTTACTAATTGTTCCATTTGAAAAATTAAATATTATTAGTGCAGCTACCCTAACATGGGATGGAGGTGGTGGTGATAATAACTGGAGTACATGTACTAACTGGACAACAGATACATGCCCAGGTACTTTAGACACTGTTATATTTGATGGTACCAGTACAAAAGATGCCACAATTGATGCTAGCTTTGCAGGTACGGTAAGATATCTAACTATTAGCTCTGGTTATACAGGAACAATAACTGCTAATCGGTCAATTACTGTTGTATTAAACTATAATCAAGCAGATGGAGTACTAGACTTAACAAACCAAAGTGGAACCTTCACTACAGTTAACATTACAGGAGGATTATTTACTGCATCCTCAGCTGACACAACATTTAAAGGTGTCTTTACCATTAATAATTCTAGCTATTTCGATGCAAATGGAGGCAATATCATCTTAGCACCACCTAATAACACTTCGTATACTTATACATGTAATAATACTATTTTTAATCAAGTAACTATTGCACCTACAGCAGGAAACGCAACATTAACTGTAAGTTCTGGATGTAACTTCCCATTAGGAAATAATCCTACAATCAGTTCTACTTCAGCAGTAAAACTTTATGGAGATTTAAGTGGTACTGGAACACTTAACTGGTCTACAGCAAGTATGCAGATTTACTCAACAGGTACCTTATCAGGATTTAGTGGTTTCAATACTGGTGCACTTAGGTTAACAGGTAAAACTCTAGATCTTTCCACTGCTACAACTTTTGCAATGACTGGAGACTTAATAGTTGAGTCTAGTTCTAATCTAACGCTGCCTTCACCCACAGGAACTATTCAACTTTATGACTTAACACTTTCAACTTCAAGCACTTTAACTGCATCTGATGGGACAATGAATGTTAGAGATAATATGACTCTTTCAACAGGAACAACATTTAATTCAAATGGTGGAATAATTAACCTAAACCCAACTGGAAATGTATCCTATGATTGTTACAGTCACACTTTTGATTTAATTACAATTAACGCTGCAACAAATAGTATTGATCTTAATATAAATTCTACTTGTGATTTTCCACTTGGAAATAATCCAGTTATAACAGGTACTAATGTGGATTTAATGTTGGACGGAACACTATCGGGAACAGGTACACTGGATGCTAACGCTTCAAATCTATGGGTAGTATCTGGCAGTACTTTATCTGGCTTTGATGGGCTAGAAATTAATCGATTTTATATAAATGGGGCAACATTAGATTTAAGTAGTTATTCAACATTAATTGTAAATAATAATTTTGAATTGATTTCTGGGAATTTTACTGCTCCATCAGCTGAAATGGAGGTAAAGGTGAACTTTTATCATACTGCAGGAACATTTACTCATAATAGTGGAACTGTTAATTTTTCTGGGACTGGAATTCAAACAATTACTGGTTCAACTACTTTTAATAATTTTACAAAAGTTATGACTGCAGATGTATCGAGTAGTTTAAAATTTACAAATGGTACAACGCAAACTATTGTAGGAGATTTAACCCTACATGGATATAGCGATACTCAAAGACTAAATTTAATTTCTAGTACAAATACAGTTCAATGGAATATTGATCCACAAGGAACAAGAGACTTACAGTATCTAGACGTAAAAGATTCAAATAATACCGATGTGAGTGTAATTGTATTAAGTGGAACAGGTAGTAATGATTCTGGAAATAATACAAATTATGACTTTGCAAATAGTGCACCAGATGCCCCAAACACACTGGGTCCTGCGGGATATGTTAATGGAAGTAGCGGTACTGATACTACACCTTCTCTGACTTTTAAAATTTCTGATGTTGCTAATCCACTTGATACTCTAAGGTTTAGGATACAAATTTCTGATACTAATGATTTCTCTAATATTTTGGTAGATTACACCTCTGCTCTAGCTTCTGCAGGAAGTAAAAGTTTTACTGTAGGGCAAGCTGTGGGTAGTGGAACATATACTGCTGGTTCAAGTGGACAAACTCTTTCAAGTGGCAACTACTACTGGCGAGTAAAAACCATTGATAATAGTGCAGCAGAATCTGCATACTCAACTGCAAATTCTGGATCTATTGCTTTCGTAGTTGCTGGCACACCTAATCTTCCATATTCTTTTGGACCTGCTAATAAAATTGATGGTTCAAACTCAACTAATGGACAACCCAATTTATATTTTACCCTTGATGACCCTAATGCTGGGGATACTGTTAAATATAGGATACAGATTTCAATAGTCAGTGATTTTTCTACTCAAGTTGTAGACTATACATCTGATTTAAGAGCTCAAGGAGTATCAAACTTTACTGTTGGTCAAGCAGTTGGAAGTGGAAGTTATACAATTGGTAGCTCTGGACAATCTTTAGGCAGTGGAGGCTATTATTGGAGAGTCAAAGCAATAGATAATAATAGTGAAGAATCTGCATATGCAGCTGCAGCATTTGGAGGTATTGCCTTCATAGTTTCTAATCCACCTGATGCACCTACAAGCCTTGGGCCAGCAGGACTTATAAGTGGTAGCTTAACTAGCGATACATCACCAACATTTACATTTAATTTAAGCGATCCTGATCTATCTGACACTGTTAAATATAGTATTGATATCTCTACAGTAAGTGATTACTCTTCTCTTGCAGCTAGTTTTACATCTACTCTAGGGGCACAAGGTGCGGCAACATTTACTGTTGGACAGTCTTTGAATGGTGGATCGTATTTTCATGGCTCTGTTGGAATGGATTTAAATAATAATGATTATTATTGGAGAGTTAAAGCAATAGATAATAATGGAGTTGAATCGTCATATACTAATGCAAATGGCGGGGCTGTAGCCTTTACTGTAGGTGGTAATGCACCAGAGACTCCATCTAGCCCTGGTCCTTCTACAGTCCTTAATAGTTCTGTGATTCAGATTAATCAACCAACATTTACATTCAATCTTTCAGATATTGATTTGGATCAAGTTAAATATAGAATTCAAATCTCAAAAAACTCATCTTTTTCTAGTGTAATTCTCAACTATGAATCTGCTTTAGGGGATATAGGAGCTAGATCATTTACTGTTGGACAAGATGCAAATGGTGGTACTTACTACACAGGCAATGCAGGTCAAATTTTAGCAGCAGGAGATTACTATTGGAAAGTTAGAGCAATCGATTCATCCGATTTAACTTCTCCATACTTAGTTCCTAATGGAAGCTCAGTATCTTTCACAGTTTCTACAAGTAATGCAAACTCTGATGCACCTTTAGAATACGTACCAGAACCTCCAGCAGAAGTTATAATCAAAAATAATGATGGGAATACAAGTAGTGGTGGCTCATCCACAGGCTCTTCCAGCACATCAAATCCTACTATTAAATTAAACCTATCCGACAAAAACCCAACTGAACAACTCTATTTTCAAATAGAAATTGATAATTCAAATGTGTTTAACGATCCAGAGGTGATATATAAATCAGGACTTCTAAATCAAGGAGAAGCTGAATTCACTGTGGGACAACCTCCTAGTGATGGTCAATATATTATAGGTACAGAGGGACAAGTTTTGGGTGCAGGAACATATTTTGTTAGGGCTAAAACTATTGATTCATCTGCATTAGAATCTGATTATATTTATATTAATAATGGAGCTGTTGCATTTACAGTAGAGCAAGAAGGTGCAGTAGTAGTTGAGCAAGGTGCAACTAATCCAGAAAATAGTATAGTAGTCTCAGACTCAATAAATCAAGGGAATACACAAAACGAAGATATTTCAACTAATAGCCCAATAGAAAATTTAGATAACTTAGACACAAATAATGACAATGAATTGCCTAATGATGTCTCTGCTTCTGCAGAAGATGTTTACAAAGATTCCAAAATTATTGCCCAAGAATTTGTAAAGTTTATTTCAGAAAACCCAGAGTCAGTTCCTGCTACAGTAATTGCTACAGCTACTCTGCTTTCATTATTTGCATACCCAAAAGTAATATTATTAGGATTAATTGCTATTAAAAATATTTTTAGTAAAAAGAAACAATGGGGGATTATTTATGATAAGGATACTATGTCACCAGTATCATTAGCAACAATAAGACTTTACTCTTCTGACAATCAATATCTAAGAGAAACAATTACAGACTTCAAAGGTCAGTATGGATTTATTGCAGATTTAGGAGACTATAAGCTAGAAATTAAACACACAGAGTATCAAAACAAAAGTGAACAAATACATATTAGTAAAGACGAAGATTTGCTCATTAAAGATTTTGAACTTACTTTTGGAAATATAAAAATAAATTCTATTTTCAAACAAATTCAAAAGTCCTTAAGAAAAAGACTAATGAGTATTTGGCAAGGGTTATTCTTTGTTGGATTTGCTATTGCAATAATATCATTTATTAATGCACAAGTAGCACTGAACTTATTTATACTTGCAATGTTTATTTTGTCAGCAATACTTTATACCTTCAAATCAATTTTATTTGCCGCTCCATGGGGTTATTTATTCGATACTTCTGATAACTCAAGAATTTCGGGAGCAATAGTTAGAGTAATAAATACTAACAATAATAAAATTGAAGAAATAACTGTTACAGATGCTAAAGGTAGATTTTTAATAAAAAATAAAAAAGGTAATTTTAAGTTGATGATTAGTTCAGATAAGTATTCTATACCAGACTCTGAAAATCAAAATATTTCAATAAATGATTTAAACAGTGCTAGCTTAAAAATTGGATTAGAAAAATCTACAAATACTTCAGAAAATAATGTGGCAAAGTTTGGAGTTCTATAAATACCGAAGGAGGGACTCCCTTATTCCAATGCGATCATATTGCTCCTTCGTCGCAATGATCTTATTGAAAAAGGATCTCGATTTTCTTTGCACTCGTTACCTCGTGTAGAAAATCAGAGTCGAACCGTCGGTTCTCGCCTCAATTAATTATGAAAAAATTCGCTAACTTCGTTAGCAAACTTTTTCATACCGAAGGAGGGACTCGAACCCTCACGAAGTATAACCTCCACCGGATTTTGAGTCCGGCGTGTCTACCAGTTCCACCACTTCGGCTTAACTTAAACCTTTACTTTTACGAACGAAGTGCAGTAAAAGAATTAGGTTTAATTAATCCCGGTAGACACAAATCTTTGATTTGTAGTCGTATCGGGATTTGTTAATTATTTAACAATCGAATTATACCAATGGGACTTATAAATTACTATAAACAACTATGAATTACTATTTATAACGGCTACTTATTCAACTTCTATATATCTCTGTTGAGATCCAATAAATTTAAGTTTAGAACTTCCAATTGGCCCGTTCCTATGTTTTGCTACAGTAAAATGGATAATTGGCTCATCTTCCTCTTCGTCATCATCAACTTGAGCTTCTCTATTTAAAAACATTACAACATCTGCATCTTGCTCAATAGATCCAGATTCTCTCAAATCTGAAAGCTGTGGAGTTCTATCTGATCTATTCTCTACCGCTCGGTTAAGCTGAGATAAACAGATAACTGGAATTTCCAGCTCTCTTGCAAGAATCTTTAAAGACCTCGACATTTCACCAACCGCCTGTGCTCTATTTTCTATTTCTCTTGCTTGCATCAGCTGCAGATAATCAATAATTATCATATCTAACCCCTTCTCTAACATAAGTCTTCTTGCCTTACTTCTAAGCTGCATAATTGATATTCCAGGAGTTTCATCAATTAATATATTTGCTTCAGATAGTTTACCTGCACCTTCAGGATATCTTTTAAACTCTTGATCTGTCATTTTTCCCATTCTAATATTCCAAAGGTCGACTTGAATTTGTTGAGAAAGCATTCTCTCCATAACCTGTAACGCAGGCATCTCAAGAGAAAATATTGCTACAGTTTTCTTTTCATTTACTGCCACATTTCTTGCAATATTAAATGCAAAAGCACTTTTTCCAGTTCCGGGTCTTGCGGCAAGTATAACCAAGTCAGATGTATGAAAGCCTCCTAAAATTTTATCAACATTTCTAAATCCACTTGGCAAACCTCTTAGCGCATCAGGATTTTTGGCATACTCGTCTGCTTTCTTCATTTGAAGCTCTAGTAATGTTGCTGAATCAAGAAAATCCTGTTTAGTATTGTCTTTAGATAGCTCAACAACGTGCTGCTCTACTCCACCTAGTATATCTTCAATGCTTTCGGACTCGTTTCTAGATTGTTCATCTAGCTGAGCCCCAAAAGTTATAAGACTTCTTCTAATGAACATTTCTCTAACAATTTCTGCATATTTACCTACATTTGCTGAAGTTGGAACTTCTGAAATAATTTCTGAAAGATATACTCCACCACCAATTTGTTTAAACTTTTTTGTTTTCTTAAGTTCTGCAGTTAGTGTTAAAACATCAATAGGACTTGATGTCCTATAAAGATTTATCATTGCCTCAAAGATTATTTGATGTTTGGGATCGTAAAAGAATTCTGGCTTAAGAACATCCGCAACTTTATCTGTTACCTCATTATCAATTAGAACAGATCCTATAACTGCTCTCTCTGCTTCTAAATTTTGAGGAGGAATTCTATCTGCCAAGATTTATTATTTTAATAAATATGAAACTGTTGATGAATCTTCATCTTCACTCAGATCTTTTTCTGAAATATTAATCTTTGAATCTTCAGAAGCGATTGGAAAATCACTTTGGATATTAGCTTTTGCTTTTTCATCTGCACTAAATCCCGCAAACTCTTCTACAAAAACTATAAATTCTGGACCAATTTTTCGCAAGATAGATTTTAATTTTGCATCATTCACAAAAGGCGCAACAACAATATTAGCATCTGGCATCTTATCAATTGCTTCTTTTGAAAGCTCAAAATTTTTACCTAAAATTACAATATTAAGGTATAAGGTATCTGAAACTGAAGCAACATTTGGCTTACCCATAAAATCTTCAGTTTTATCTTCTAATAAAACAAAATGTAACCCTTTGATTCCATATTCACCTGGTCTTTCTAATGATGAAATATCATCTCCTTCAACAACTTTTATAGAATAATAACCATCATCTTTTATCTCTAGCATTACTTTTAGAGAGTTTGTAGGTTTGATTTGTATACTATTTTTTGAAACTTTTTTGAATTCCATCAAGACTGTATTAAAAATTAAGCTTTACATAAATTGAGTTACTGGATATAATTCTACCACGTAATTTTAAAAGCATGAAAAAAGGAATACACCCAAAGTGGAACAAAGAAGCAAAAGTTATTTTCAACGGAAAAGCAGTTATGACTGTTGGTTCAACATCTGACGAAATAAATACAGAAATTTGGTCAGGAAACCACCCTTTCTATACTGGTCAAGAAATTCTTGTTGATACAGATAACCTTGTAGAAAAATTCAATAAAAAATTAGAAGACGCAAAGAATAAACCTACAAATACAAGAGCAAGAAAACTTGCAAAGAGAAGAAGAGCTAAATCTGAAAGTGTTGCCAAGAAAGAAGTAACACTAAAAGATATGCTAAAAGACTTCAACAAATAGAATTTTGCACACTCAAAGATGACAGATAAAGCTAAAATCCTTTTAGAAAAGGAAGTACTATCCCCTGAGATTATTGATGCAGATATTGCAGATTTAACAAAAAAATTATCAGAAGTAACAGACTTCTCTAGCTCAGTTTATGCTGACCTTTCTAAAGATCTTTCAGACAAAACTAATCTAAAATCTTTAGTGGAAGAATTAAAATCTTTGGTTTCAAGATACGATGATTCAGCAACTATTACAGAATCTGATGGTGATTTATTTGAGATCGCTAAACAAGAGATTGAAGAGTTAACTCCTAAAATAGAAAAGTTGACTGCAGAGCTTGAACGCTTAACAGCAAAACCTCTACCTAACGACAATAGTAAAGCTATTTTTGAAATTAGGCCTGGAGTTGGTGGAGTTGAAGCATCTCTTTTTGCAGAATCTCTATACAGAATGTATTTGAGATATTTAAATTCTCTAGGAATGGCTGTTGATCAATACTCTCTTGATTACGATGCAGAAGGTGGAATTAAAGAAGCAACCTTTTTAGTAGACGTAAAAGGAAGCTATGGACAACTTCGATTTGAGTCTGGGGTACACCGAGTTCAACGTGTACCTACAACAGAGTCAGCAGGTCGAATACATACTTCAACTGCCTCAGTTGTAGTTCTACCTCAAATAAATGTGAAGGACGTTAATATCAAAGATGAGGACCTTAGAATTGATGTTTACCGATCTAGTGGTCCAGGAGGTCAATCTGTTAATACAACCGACTCTGCTGTTCGTATTACACACATACCTTCAGGCATTGTAGTTAGTTGTCAAAATGGAAAATCTCAACATAAGAATAAAGAAATGGCGATGAATGTTTTAGTTGCCAAGCTTACAAAAATTGAAGAAGAGAAAAAATCTAGTGAAGAAAAGAATTTAAGAAATGCTTCAATTTTAGGTGGAGATAGATCTGCAAAAATTAGAACTTATAATTTTCCTCAAGGGAGAATTACTGACCATAGAATCGGAAAAAGCTGGTTTAATATTGACCAAGTTATGGAAGGCGAAGTTGGCGAGATTGTTGAGACTGTGAATAGAGATTTAAGAATGGAGTTAGAGAGTTAAGAGATAAAAGTTAAAAGTTTAAATCCACTCTACCGTTCCACCTATATCCAAGAAGTCTTTCATATTTACCTCAACTTTATCTGCCGGCTTCACAGGCACCTTAGATTTTAGCTGAGCATGATGTCTTTCCGTGAAGGTTTCTGAAGGTAATACATACACTGTACCTGTCATTTTTTCTACATAGTCCTTCCAAATTTTAGGTATTTTTGCATGAGCATTATCAACTTCATCCCAATAGACTTCCCAAGTGCCACTTTGAATGTCTTTAGGAAGTTTATTCCTACCCACAACTGCAAATATAATTGCAGACTGAACAAGTGAAGTTGCGAAAACAGCATTATCGATGTTGAAAGTTTTAGATTTATCTACATCATCTGCTTCTCTTGGTTCTAAAATTTCAATTTCAGAACTAGGACTTCCATGGAAAAGATAGCCTCCTTTTTCATATTCTTGCAGCCTTTCTAATGAAGACATATTTTCTTCAGGAATATCCATTATTAACTTTTATCTTTTAACTATTTAAGAAGCTCTAGTGCTTTGTCTAATTGAGGATCGGTATTACTCTTAAAATTATCAAGATTATACTCAACTTCATAATCTGGAGTTATTGGATTCTCAGCAGTAATTCTTCTTCCATCTGGTGTTAGCCATTCTTGGAATACTAAGAATAAAATACTTCCATCTGAATATTTTTCTAGTGTCTGCTCTACTCCTTTTCCAACAGTCTTTTCACCCACAACTACTCCACGATTATTTTCTTGAATAGCTGCAGAGAAAATTTCTGAAGCAGAAGCACTTGATTCGTTTACCAAAACAACAAGGTTTTGATTTTCAAATGCACCATCTCTTTTATCTCTATAAGTTTTTGTATCTTGATTCTTTGTTCTTTCTCCCATTAATACATCGCCATCATGTAAGAAATCTTCAAGAATATGCTTTACTCCTGCAACATATCCTCCAGGATTTCCCCTTAGATCAACAACTATATTTTCTACATTTGGCATTTCAGTTTGTATCTCAGAAACAACTTTATCCCAGCTGTTAATGAATGTAGTAACGTCTACATCACTAAATTGGTAGATATCAATAATAATTGTATTGTCATTTAGTCTCTCCCAAGTAATATTATCAATTTCAATTTTATTTCTAGTTATTGTTACATCTAGCTGCTCTTCTTGTTTACTTACATTTTCTTCATATCTATAAATAGTTAGAGTTACATCTGTTCCTTTTTCACCTCTAATTTGCCCGGCAACAATTGCTGGGAGTGTATCTTCTACATCATTACCATCGACTTGTAAAATAATATCGCCTGCGATAAGGCCAGCCTCTTCTGCTGGTTGTCCCTTAAGAACAGACTCTACATAGGTATATTGTCCATTGAATGCAAGTACAACACCTATTCCTTCAAAATCACCTGAAGCATTATCAAAATATGCTTGTGCTTCTTCTGGATCTAAAAAGAAGGTATATCTATCATCTAAACTATCTATTAGTCCTTTGACTAATCCATATGTAACTGAATCTTTTGTAAGATTGTCTGTATCTCCAAGATAATCTGAATTGATAGTATCAATAACATTTTGAAGGTATGATTGGTCGTAATAATCTGAACTTCCTAAGATTCCGCCTTCCAAATTATTAGACGGACTAGAACCCTTACTTACTTGACCTATTGCATACATTGATAGCCCACCTATCATTAGACCTATAAATAGCGCCATTGCCACCAGCACAGGCTGAATTGGGTTTGACGCTATTTCTAATTTTTTATTATTGTTTTCGTTGAAAGACATCTCTTATTTTACACATATTTTGTGTAAGGCAAAAGTGCCATATGTCTAGCTCTCTTAACTGCAAGAGCTAATTTCCTTTGGTTAGAAGCACATACGCCAGTTCTTGATGAAGGCATAATTCTTCCTCTTGTAGAAATGAACTTCTCCAGAAGAGACACATTTTTGTATGTGATTTGATCTTCTCTCCCTTTTAGAGGACAACTTGCTACCACAGGTGCTTTGTATTTTTTTGTATTAGCCATAATTATAGCTTCTAGCCTCTAGCTACTAGCTTCTAGGTAGTAAATAGGACTTAGAATGTAATATAAAATTTATTTTAATTTCTAGCAGCTAGTCTAGAATAGATCTTTTGCATCGAATTCATCTGCATCATCGTCATCGTTTTCTGGTGCTGACTCTTCTTTTGCATCTAGATTTTCTGCTGGTAGACTTTCGTCTCCCATTTTATCCATTAAATCATCTCCTGCTTCTTTTGCTGCATCAACACCTACTGGTGATCTGTCTTTTGAATTTAAAAGAAGCATATCGTTTAATTTAATTTCAGTTTTGTAATATTTTTCTCCGTCTTCTTTTGTCTTTGCTCTTGTTCTTAGTTCTCCTTCAACATAAACTAACATTCCTGTTGAAAGTACTTGTGCGCAAATTTCTGCTAGCTTATTGAAAGCTACAATGTTGTGGAATTCTGCTCTTTCTTGAACATTTCCATCTCCATCTTTCCAGCTAGTATTTGTTGCAATTCCAAATGTGCAAACAACTACTCCATTTGATGATTCTCTTAAGATTGGATCTCTTGTTAAGTTCCCTATTAAAATTACTTTATTTAAAGATCTTGATTTTGCCATGTAAAAAACTCTCTAATAAGTAAAACTATTTCTTAATAACTAAGAATCTTAGAACGTTATCTAGTAAAGACAACTCTCTTTCTAATTCTTTGATGTGTGAAGGTTCAATCTCCATAGTGTATTCTATGTAGTGTCCTTCTTCGAACTTTTTAATTGGGTAAGCTAAAAGTCTTTTTCCCAAATTATCGACCTCTTTGATAGAACCACCTTTTGAAGATACGAATTTTTCTATTTCAGATGTTGTGTTCTTCTTAATATCCTCTAACAATAGCGGTTTATACAAGATCATTACTTCGTATTTTTGCATTTATCACCACAAATAATAAATAAATTTCCTTCGAAGATTATAATCGATTATGCCGAATTTGTAAATTAATAAATGCTTATGGCCTTATTATACTTACTCTACTCCATCTCTTCTTCTTAGCGAATCTGAGAGTGTTTGAGATGACATATATTCAATACTACTTCCGGTTGGAATTCCCTTTGCTAATCTTGTTGTTTTTACATCTAAGTCTAAATCCTTAACTTCATTTGTTATATATAAGCTTGTTGAATCCCCTTCAAGATTAGGATTTAAGCCAAAAATAATCTCTTCAATTTCTGAATTATTTTGAAGTCTGTTTATCAGCTCGTTAATCTTTATTTCATCGGGCCCAATTCCATTAACTGGTGATATTATCCCATGCAAAACGTGATACAGCCCCTTGTATTCACCTGTTTCTTCAATGCTATAAAGCTCTAAAGGAGTTTCTACTACTAAAATTGTTGAACTATCTCTTTCACTATTATCACAAATTTCACATAAATCTTCGTTATCTGTAACATTAAAGCAATTATTACAAAGCCTAATTTTCTCTGTTACATCTTTTAGAGAATCTTCTAGTCTTGAAGCAAGTTTTCTATTAGATATAGAAAGATACAAAGCTATTCTGTTTGAAAGCTTTGGACCAACACCTGGCAGTGATGAAAATCTATCACTTAGGTCTCTTATACTTCGGGGAAGAGCCATAAAATAAATTCAAAAATCAAAAATACAAATCAAGTTAGTTTGTTTTAGACTTAGTGTAGCTTCAACATCAAAGTCTATAATCTATTTATAACTAAAAACTAGTTACTAAATACTAGAAACTGCTTATAGTCCTAACATTTCCTTTATATCGTCTAAATTAGCAGAATTCATCATTTCTTTTTCTAGCTGTTTTTTTGCATCTGCTACAGCATTTTTAAACTGTTTCTTTAGATTTTTGATTATTCTTTCGAACTCATCTCTAGATATTGAGTCAGAATCTGTAAGAGCATCTTCATCTATTTCTATTTCAACAATTTCATTTAGCCCATTCATTAGTACACTTACTTCTCCATCAACTCCTGCTACTTGAATTTTGCTCATCTGTTTCTTAGCTTGCTGAGCTTTATACATAGCTTTTGGTACATTCATTATTCCCATATTTTTTTATTTTTAATAATTATTATTTACTATACGTAATTATACACTATTTTAGAACCCCTCTATC
>JAGQLJ010000066.1 GCA_020429495.1 Candidatus Dojkabacteria bacterium | reverse complement strand
TTAAATAAATCATATTTTTTAACATGATAGAGATAATATTAATACTGATATTTATAGAACTAATTTTTTCACCAAGGGTAGATATAACAAAGAATAAAGATGTTCTATTATGGTACGGAAAAACGAAAAGAAAATACATAAAGTTATTTTAACACTCTAAAACAAAAATATTTTGTATTTTTACACAAAATTTAAATTATGTCAGAAACAAAAAAGTTTAGTAGATTACCACTCAATGAAAAAGGTGAATTAATTAAAGGGGAATGCTCTTTGAAATCACCAACAAATCTTGTATTTATTTCTCAAAAAAAGACAGGAAAAACATTAACTGCATCTAATCAACCTAAGATTTTAATTGCTGATTGTGAAGGAGGAACAAAAGATTTTGGATTTCCTGTAAACAACCAAGTGAATGTATTAAAATACGAAGGAGAAGAAGCATTTAAAAAGACAAATAAATATGGTTGGCTACCAATGGGGTTATTTCAACTTGTAGACGAATTGAAACAAGCTAATGATATGACTACCTATTGGAGATTATTTAATGAGTTTGATGATAGGAAAGATAAAGCTACTTATGAAGCTCTTGTCAAACATATTAACAAAATGCCATTCCCAATACTCATGTTAGATACCATTACTTCTTTTATTGAAGTATCTAATTCAGCAGCTTTACATGAATATAATAAAAATGTAAAGCCTGAAAGTAGAAAAACTGATATTAAAAGAGTCGATGAATATGGAGGAGTACGTCTAATTAGAAGGAAGTTTGAAGAAGTAAAACAATTTGTAGAACAGAATGCAGCACCTTTTATTATTTTTGCAGGACACATTGCGGAAAAAAAGAAAGTATTTAAGAAATCAGAAGATGATATATCTACAGTAGATATTGATTTAGAAGGAGTTTTAAGTAAAATTTTTACAGTAAAGGCATCTGCAATTGGAATATTCCAAAGAACTAATGAAGGTTGCTTTTTAGACTTTACTAAAAGAGATGAGTCAGATTTAGGAGTACGAAACGCTCACCTATCTAATAAAGTTATAAAGCTTGCAGACTATATCTCAGCAGATGATTTAGTAAAAGGAAAAACGCCAAAAACATATTGGTCAACAATTTACCCAGAAATAGAATTTAAATAAACAAAAAAATGAAAGTTAATAAAGGAAACGACAGCAAAGAAAAAACACTCTACACAGGCGTAGGATTAGTAACACCTCTGATTTTTAATCCTTCAAGGGAAGAATTAGACAGAGTTCTAGGAATAGAAAGGGATGAAGATTATGAACAAAAACCTGAATTTGAATATGTGAAAGATGATGCAGTATTAAAAGTTAAGAGAAAGAATGAAGAAGGGGAGGAATTTGATGAAGAAGTTGAAACTAAGAGATTAAATGTAACAGTTTGGGTTAGAGAAACTAAAACAGATGAGGTATTTCCAATTAGTTTTACTTTGTATGATATTGACGATGTGTCTTCTACAGGAAAAGTAAAATATGTTACACAACATGGTAAATCAACTTATGTTGATAGTGAAGCTAATCTTCCTGATTGGTTTAAATTTACTCCAGGTAAAAAGAAAATGGCTCTTAATTATAAAGTAGCAAAAAGAGGTGAAGCAGCATTATTAGAATTTTTAGCTAAGTGGACTAATATTTCTCCATTTGATATTGAGAGTTCATTATTTCCTGAAAATTCTAAGAAATTTTGGAATGGTGATATGAAAGAATTGAATAGTCTTCTTTTAGATTTTGGTGACTCTTCTGTGATGGCTCAATTTGGAGTTAGAAGTAAGGAAGTTGAACAAGAAGATGGTTCTACAGAAACTAAAGAATATCAGACTATCAGCACTAAATCTTTTGCAAATGCTAAATTTATGAAATTTTTTAGAAATTACGCTAATAAGAATTTTGAAGGTTTGTTGAAAGAATCTGATAATAAGAACTTCTTGGTTTTTGATACAAAGGCTAAAATTGGTGATGATTCTATGTATGAGTTGGCTAATTTCTTAAATAATATACATGGTGAATACGGTGTGAGTGAGTTTACAACCCTTACAGAAATTAAAGAATATGACCCATCTGAAAACCCACTGAATCAAGAGAAATCTATTGTTAGTTCAGAAACAGATGCAGATTATTAATAAGTTGACATAATTTAGTAATGAAGTCCTAACATTGAATTGTTAGGACTTTTTTTAATTTTGTAAATATGGAAAAAGAGTACAATATTCCTATTAGATGGGAATCTTATAAAAGATACAAAGTAACTGCTAACACTTTAGAAGAAGCTGTATTAAAAGCATTGAAGCAATTTTTATCTGAACCTGATGATAATTATATTGACGATAGCTTTGAGATAGATGAAATAATTTACGAAGAAACAGATGAAACATTTGATATTCATAAAATATATAAACAATTGTGAAAGTAAAAAAACAAGTTGATTTAAAGGATTTGATATTTGAAAAAGTATCTCAGGAGCAAATATTTAGGTTTTACTATCCATACGATTTTAAACTAAATCATTTATGTTTGAGTGCTTTTGTCAAAGAAAGAAATCCTTCTATGATTATAGGTACTAAATCACAAGATGGAGATATTATTTTTAAGTGTTTCAATAGTCATCATAAAGGAGATTGTATAGTTTTTGTTAAGGAATTGTTTAATTTAGATTACCGAGAAGCACTTGAAAAGATTGCTAAAGATTTTGGGATTTTGGAAATGGACAATGCACGATATGAATCTATAATTAAACAATTACCTATTTCTAAAATCACTAAAAAGAAAACTGCTCCAGATATTGTTGTTGCTACAAGAAGTTTCAATAATGAAGAACTATTATATTGGAATGATTATTATCAAGACGAAGAGGATTTGAAAAGAGAACACATATTTGCGCCTAAAAAGATTTGGGTCAATAAAGTACCTCTTATTTTAAAATCTACAGAATTGACGTTTTGTTATTATTATCCTGAAATAGACAAATGGAAATTATACAAACCATTTGCTCCAAAAGATAGAAAATGGATGGGGAATGTACCTTTACAAACTTCTTGGGGATTAGAAAATATAAACGAGGGGCAAAATACTATAATTACAAAAAGCCTAAAAGATTATATGATTGTCAGAAAGATTTATAATTATGTTGTAGGTGTTCAAAATGAGTCTTTGGCTGCATTTTCAGAAGAATTTGCTAATAATTTGACTATGGGTAGTAGAAAAGTATATTATGCTGGAGATAGTGATATTCCTGGAAAAGCAGCAAGTTATTTAATTACAGAAAATTTTAAATGGAAAC
>JAGQLJ010000065.1 GCA_020429495.1 Candidatus Dojkabacteria bacterium | reverse complement strand
ATAAAGTAAGAAATAATATAAAATATATTATCATAGAAAAGCTGAATATTACAGTATATCAATGGGATTCTGCATTTTACTCGCTTGCATTTAAGCTGGTGCTTTCATGTTCTTGCAAAGTTTGGAGCTGATTTTCAGATGGCATATAAGAAAATATATAACCTGTTGGATTTAGTTCAGCAACTAATTTTAGAGCTAAATCTGATTTAGCTGAAAATTTTATATACGTTTCTAAACCAATAATTTTTGCATCACCTATAACTTTCTTAATAAGTTTTGATAATGCTTTATGATCAATTTCTCTTGGGTTTGCTCTATAGACTGAAATTCTAAGAAGTACATCATAGTTGATAATAATTCCATCTATTGCCCCCTGTTCTATTTCATCAATTTCGTAAGCCATTGATGGAACAGCTACTTCCGCATAAAACTTTGTTGCGCCCGATCTAGTTAATCCTTGAGAATTAAGAATCTTTTTGATATCCATCAAATTATCCATATTTCTTAGATATGGAATACAAATATGAATTAGAGGAGTAGAGTAATGATCTTGCAACATTTGTAATAATAAAACTTCGCTAACTAATGCTTCAGGAAATTGTAAAAATCTTTCATCACCATAATATTTTTTAAATTTCTCTGGAATTGATAATTCTTTTAAATCTGAAACTAAAGGATTAGAAAACTGATAAATAAAATCCTTATTCTCACCATTTGTTGCGGCAACAGAAATAACTTGCAACACAGCATCTAGCCAAGAATGTAGTTTATTTTTTTGATCAAATATCATCTCTGGAAGAACTTTTTTACTTAGTATTGCATCTGTAGAATCAAAATAAGTACCATTAAACAAGGTCATTGCATGTAAATTGTTTGCATCAATTTTTGAAATATCTAGCAAAGTATTTGCTACTAGCTTATATTTACTTGCCCATTTGGGCCAATTCATATCTGTATCTTTTTGTGCATCAATACTCATTAGCTCGTTTATCTTCTCTGGAGTAGATTGCCCGTCATTATCTTCTGCTTTCTCTATCTCATCTTGAATATTTGTTAACGCATGATCATCTTCAATAATTTCTTTTTTATCTACACCAAATTTCTTTAACATTTCTTTTTGATCATGTTCTGCAACAGACTCACCTTGACGTGCAATAATTTCTACATCAACAACAAATAGTTCTCCAGTTTCAATTCCCCATTCAATCTCAATTGGCGCTTTATAACTGTCTTCAAGAGCAGCAAGTATATCTACCAATTTCAAGATTGAATCATCGTCAAGCTTTTGCCTTCTTTTCCACTCATTTGAAATCTCAACTCTTGTTCTTCTTTCAGATAGATTATTTTGAGCACCATTTCTTAAAATCATAAACTCTTGAGGGACAATTGTTTTTTCAATTATCTTTCTATTATTTAAATCAACTTTATATGAATCTTGAGCTTGGTCTAAATCAATAGATTTATCTAAAATACCAAAATTGGCAGTAACTTCTGCAGTATCGTTTTCTTTAGTTATTGGTGGAATAGAATAAACCTTACCACTTAGCTCAAATTTTCTCATTTGCCTAACAAGTATTGCCAAAGATATTGGACCTCTATAATATCTATTTGTCCTTAATTCAATTGATTCAGTAGAAAATAAACTAGCCCAAATTAATCTTATTTTATTTACAAAGTCATCAAAATTGTTAATATCAAAATAAGATAGACTTCTTATTTCTTCTGGTATAAATTTTTCATCAATTACATTTGATACTTCAAGCTGAATATAGGATTTGTTACCATTTCCCACAAGTGTTTGAAAAATACTGTACATACTATTTCTTATTCCAGTAGGAATTTCGTTTGTCATAATCATATTAATTATTTGGCCTGAAGCATTTTTTGCTGTTTGCCTAACAAACGGCTGAACTTGTGAAAGCATATGCAATATTCTTTCTGCTGAATTGGAAGTAACTAAAAAATCGTCAAAAGTAAGCGTTGTTAGCGCAAGAGCATCTGGCACTTTTATTTCTTGATTATAAAGCCTTGAGAAATTAAAAGCTTCGTTACCAATCATTGAAATATCTGCAGATGTTGCTGTTACCAAATCATCTATATATGTATTTACTCTTTTTTTCTTCATTCTTTGGAATATACTTTATCATTATGGTTTTTATAGCTATTCATGTCAACATAAAAAGCTATTAGCCATTAGCTTTTTGTATATGTATCCCTTCATTACTTTTCTACTTCGATTAAACTTTGATAATATTAGTTGGAATAACTTTTATAAATATTTTATGAACGATAGCAAGCTAGGCAAAATTACAGATGCTCTTAAATCTGAGGCTAAAAAGAATCTCAATAAACATTTAATTCAAAAGATGAGAGATTTAGAACAAAATCTGTTAAAAATTACATGGATATTTTTTATAATTGGTTTTTTTATTTTCTTTAACATAAGTATTATTGTTTTATTCATTACAAAGCTTTTGACTGATAGTGAAGAACCTATTACATACTATGCGCTTTTTGTAGGCTTTTGCATATCATTAGTGGTTGGATGCTTAGTTGGTTTTCTTTGGAAAACTAGAGAATACATTAGAATGAAAGCAAAATTTGAGTCAATTTTTAGAGTAGAGGATTTTTAGAATTTGCTCTAACAGGGTTTAATATTTTGGAGTTTCAAAGTATAATTACGAACTATCGTTTATATGCCGAGGTGGTGGAATTGGTAGACACGCTGGTCTTAGGAACCAGTGCTCGCAAGGGCTTGCAGGTTCGATTCCTGTCCTCGGTATTTAATATCCCCAAACTTGGATTAATATCTTACTATGCTTATAATATTCTATGGCTCAGAGACTAACAATAGATATCCATAAAAATATAAACGACCTACTTTTTGACTATCCAGAAATTGCCCCTGTACTCACTTACGAATATGGTTTATATTGTGTAAACTGTGTTATTGCAGATTTTGATACATTAGCTGAAGGTGCAAAGATACATGGTATAGAAGGAAAGTTTTTTGAAGAAATGATTGGACATCTAGAAAGTGTTATTAATAATGAGGTAGAATAGTTTGTATGAAAAAACGATCATTCAAAAATAATGGTTTTAGTTTCTCAGATTTGCAAGATTTAAACCTTGGAGGATGTTCTTGGATTCTGGGTGGACTATTCGTATTTTTTCTGTTGCTTATGTTCTCAAGTGCAGTACAAAATATAGTTATTAATATTTTTGCAGTACTAGTTAATACTCTAATTCTTTCAAATCTATTTTTATTCAATATAGTTGTAATATTAGTTCTACTTGCACTAATATTCTTAGTTCTATATATCTACTCAAAACTTTAAGATATTAAATTCTTTAGTCTATCTAAATCTGTAGACCATGAAGACTGGTCTGTATCAAACCACTCAAGATTGTTAAATTGAAGTTTATATTTTGATTCAGGGTCTACTACTGATCCCAAATAGATATATTTTAAACCGTTATGCTTTGCATATTCTATAGCTCTAATCATCATACCCATTCCTAAATTTGAAACTTCAGAATCTAAATCATAAAAAGGATATGCATAGTGCATAATTTGCTTATTCTTATAAATTAGACAATATCCTATATTTTTACCTTGAAAGTTATAGGTTATTGCGTCTGTCATATTTTCATCTTCAGTATTATTAAACATATCTTTTATCTTTGAAGCTGACATAACACCTTCTCCAAATTTTCTTTCATAATATTCTTTACCTAATTTATGAATCTCCCAAGAATAGCTAGGATACGGAAGTCCTATAACTTTGAAATCAATTCCTTCTGTTTTTCTTAGTATTCTCCTATTTTCTGAAGTTAGCTCAAAACTTTCTAGATCTATTCTTAAAGACCTAGTCTGATTCATTTCACCTTTGCCTAGTCTAGTTAGCACATAGCCATTATTATAAGCTTCTGTGATACTCGCTTCGCTAAACTCTACTTTTTTTGTATCTGTTGAGAAATAACTCATATAAAGAATCATATCATTGTTTAGCGTTAGAATGAATAACCCCTCCAGCTTTCAGTCACCCCCATTTGTGATTAAAAGGGAGAGCTGGGTTAGGTTATAGTACAAGGCATGAAACAAAAAAAGAACATTTTCTTTTTTTTTATAAAAAATTATGTATAATACCGTTGTATGAGAAAACAGATGCTAACTAACAATAATTGCATTAATAATAAGCCACATCACTCGGAGGCTAGTT